>JAATVK010000165.1 GCA_014523485.1 Nitrososphaerales archaeon TH5894 | reverse complement strand
TGACGATAGACTCACCAATGGACGAAATTTCAAATGCGAAAACTAAAGTTGAAGAGCTGGAAAGTGAAATAAATAATATTGATAAAAAACTCGAGTTAGTTAAAGACACTTCAGGTTATAGATCTAATACGGAGCTGGTTAAAGTTTACGATAATGTAATAACATACTATAAAAATCTAATTATGGCATATAAAAAATATATTGAAACTTTTGAAAAGAACATTTAAAATAAATTTTATTCTTGAACAAGCAAAAAAATAATTAGTTGTATTCAAAAATAGAATATAGTTACTAAGTTCTATTTGTCAATATAACTGAATATGTGTATTTATAATTATTTTATTATTGTTCTAATTTTTGATTAACTTCATACGATGGATATATTATAACAATAACTCTGATCTATCGTTATTATTTCAGATAAAATTAGTTAAAATTTATTAAAATAATTTACAACAAAAATTTACTATTACAACACTATTCTTAATTAATTAACTTTAGTAAAAATTCCTACTATCATTACTTTGTTTTGTAATTGTGATAATTAATTATAAATTTTTTTAAATTTATCGCCTGAAGAATAAGGCAATATATTACGAATAACTTTATATCCTAAGAAAATGGTATAAATTATATATGTAGAGATTCCAAAATTAAATCCTATATGTTAGGTTTTACCTTGTGAAGACATGATAAAGATATACAAAGATGGTTATTCACAATTATTTGATAAGATCCTTCTCAAAAGATGTAGCAAGGTTTTATAACTGTAACAAGAAGTTATGAATCATATCGCTTTGCTTTAAAAGCTTTCTGAGGTAGAGATACAACATCAAAAAATCCTACAGTATATCTTTTATTGCTACCAACTACACGGAACTTGTATTGATTAGCATATATATCACGATAAAATTCTGAATAACTTTTAGCAGCATCATATGTTGTAAATTTAGTTCTTATTCCTTCTAGAATTATACTATTTCCATCAGTATCTGTGATATCTATTGTATAAAACTTTGGTAATTTCTTTAGATGTTTTATTGTAATATATGCAAGTATTAATAAAAATATAACCACACTAATCAAGACTAGTATATTCCCAAATACTCTACTAAAGTTCAAAATATTATCTATTATATTGTGTTCCAACCATGTGTACAGGATATTAAAAACTCTGACAAGTATAAATATATCAAAAAACATTTACTTAGATGCTCCCAAATTTTTGAATATTATTCATATTCAATAACATATGCACAAACAAGAATAAAAAGACTATGTTTAATTATCATTTATTACTATAAGTTAAAATTTTATATATAATTCCATTTTTTGGCAAGTGATTTAATTTCTATTCTCAAATCAATTACGGATAAAATATCCAGAAGGCCAAATAAGTTAAATAAAGAGCATTTATAATTCTACTAATTCTGATTTGAATTACTAAATAAAATAATGCTCATACTGCAGACTAAAATTATAATTAATTAAAAATTATGTGTTTAAATAAGGAATTTTTTATTTATTAACAATGACGACTTGAAAATAAGTAGATAACTTAGGACATATAATAATATACGTTATTTTATATATTCCATCTAAATTCATTTGGTCATACCATATCTTGCTAATAATTTACCCTTTTTTAATAGTCATACTTTCCTCAAAGCACTTCATCGATACTCTCCAAAATTTTATTTAAGTTTTGTTTTTTTTCCAAAATATTATTCCATGGGTTTTTTATTTTTTTATTGAGAATATCAGGAACATTAAAAATTGTAAAATCTGTTGGAACTACCTGTGAGAGATCATCCCATTTAATAGGAAATGATACACTAGCAGAATTAGTAGGTCTTGGGGAAAATATTGATGCTATTGTCTTGCCTCTAGCATTTTGATTATGATCAAAGAATACTTTGCCTGTTCGTTTAGTGGTATCCCACTCCATAGTAATTCTTCTTTGATGTCTTTTGATAAGAATTTTACCTATAACTTCTGCAAACGATCTAGTTTGTTCATAAGTATACAAATTAACAATAGGAACAAAAATATGCAATCCTGTTTTCCCTGATGTCTTTATATATGATTCTATGTTTAGCTCGTCAAATAATTCTTTTAGGTGAAAAGCTACATCAATTGTTGCTCTGAATGCTTTGATATTGTATTCTGGTTCTTTTTGATTTTTATTTTTTTCTTGTCCTGAATATATGTAGGGATCTAAATCAAAAACTATAAAGTCAGGGAAATTTAAACCACATTTTTTTTTATCTAATATATCATCTCTTTCTTTGCACGAATCAAAATTATTAATCCTACTATACCATGGATGCATCTCTATACAACCTAGATTTGCGAGCCAGAGAATAGTTTCTTTGTTATTAGATACTATATAATTGATAATGTTGTCTTTTCTTGATTCAGAATAAACTTTTACTGTTTGTACGAATGATGGTTTATTGTTTTGATTCCAATTTTTGTGATAAAATGATTTTCCTTTAATTCCATCAGGATATCGACTTAACGATAACGGTCGATCCTTGAGATAAGGAAGGATAAATTTACTTATTTTATCATAATATTCAATTAAATCTTTTTTAGTAAGTTGTGGATGGTTTATTGTTTTGTCCCAGAATACTTTATCGAGATTAGAGAAGAAAGAAAAATTGTTATTATTGTTATTATTGTCATTGTTATTGTTATTCTTTATATTTTGGTAAATATTGTTTTTTTCTCCATTTTTTTTTTCTACTACTTTTAATAGTTTTTCAGTATATTTTTCCTCTTCCAAAAGACATTCTTTTGGCGTCTTGTCTTCTCTCACTCTGAGAAAAATAGGAGATCTCATAATCTTTCCACTAGTCCAATTACTAAATTTTATTTCTACTACAAGTTCTGGTTGTGTCCAGAAAGGCTCTCTGTTAGTATACGGTACATGCTCAACTGGACATTTTTCAATCCTAATTTTTTGAAGTTTATCATATATTTGTTTAAGGAGAAAAAAATCAAAGCCACTTCCCGTGTGACCAACAAATTGTAATTTACCTTTGGAATCATTAACAGCAAGAAGAAGTGAGCCAAAGTAATTTTTTCTATTTCCTTCTCCTCTAGTATAACCTATGACTATACAGTCTTGAGTTTTAATATGTTTTATTTTTAACCATTCTCTAGATCGTATTCCTTGTACATATTTGCTTGATTTATGTTTGGCTATTAATCCTTCTAATCCCATTCGTTTAGTTGAATCGAAAATTTTTTTACCTATTTCTTCCATAAAATCGGAATTTTTTATCCTTGTATTTTCTATAATAACCTCTGAAAGAATTTTTCGTCTTTCTAAAAATGGTAAATCCTGCAAATTTTTTTTATCTAGATAAAGAATATCAAAAAAGTAATAGGTTGCTGGTAGATCTTTAGATAAAATTTCGATTTCTCTACTGGAATCAATATTCATTCTCCTTTGATGATTCTGAAAATTCGGAATCCCCGTTTTTTTGTCCAAGACAACAATCTCACCATCCAAAATTGCTGATTCCTTACATTTTATAGCTAACTTGAATGCCGTTACTAGTTCCGGATATCTGTGAGTGATAAATCTGCCATTTCTAGATTGTAATTCTAGTGTTTTCTTTAACTTATTAAAGAATAGTATAGAACGTACTCCATCCCATTTGACTTCAAAGAGCCAGTCTTTGCTGTTAAAGGGCTCATCTACTAATGTTGACAGCATTGGTTTTATTGTGGTTGGAAACTCTTCTACTACTTCTTCTCCTTGTTGTTGGTTAGAAAAAACATTAGTATATTTTGGCTGATTATTATCACTCATTTTGGTTGGTTTATTAAAAGAGACTTTGGTCTTGTCTTTTTTGTTGTAAGGTCTATTTTCTTTTTCTAAATCCTTATTTATCCTGCTGGTTAAAACAGAATTTGGTCTAGTTATAGTTAGTTCTTCATTAGATTCGAATTCGTCAGCTAATTTAATCAAGAGCCATTGCTTTCCTTCTTTTTCTCTACCTAAATGAGTCCTAACTAAGGTAAACTTTCCCTTTAGTTTGTGACCAAATAAAGTAAAAGTAATTTTTCCTTTTTGAAATTGATCTGATATTTCCTGCTCGGAGGTGTATGTGCCTGTATCCCATACAATTACAGTACCTGCACCGTAACTTCCTTGAGGAATTACACCCTCAAAGAGCAAATAATCTAATGGATGGTCTTCTGTTAGAACTGCAAGTCTTTTTATTTTTGGATTAAGTGAGATTCCTTTTGGTACAGCCCAAGATTTTAATACTCTTTGTTTTGTGTCTTCTAGCCTAAAATCATAATGTAATCTGCTAGCATCGTGTTTTTGTACTACAAATTTGCTGCTGCTTTTATGGTCTGTGAGCTGTTTTTTGTTTCCTGGAGGCTCGGGTGTGAGATCAAAGTTTCTTTTTTTATTATATTCATCTAGCATTTTGTGCCACTAATTTACAATATAGAAGAAAAAACGAGAAGTAGTATTAATTATATACGTAGTCAACAATATCATACCAAAAGGTAACAAATTTCTGATAGATTTTCTATATGTTTCTTCAATCTTCTTTTAGCGATTGATTCTATTACTCCAATTTCTATGTCTCATTCTCAAATGCTTAACTGCAACATTTTCTCTTACTGAATAGTTCATGCAAATCCCTTATAATAAATTATTATTTTTCTTCATCATACCTCATGAATACTCCAAGTGTTTTGTTCATAGGATGTTTACATCTACAAGCATGCGTGCGTAGACCATGTAGTGAAAACTTGTGACGACATCTATAGTAAGTACATATTGGTTCAGTCTCTTGACCGAATACATCAATTATTAGGTGTGGTTGTTGTTGTTGTTTTTGCTGTATTTCTTTGTCTGTTGATTCATTTGTTGAAGATGATGGTGTTGACGATGAAGCTAAACATAATAATGAAGAAAACTTAATAAACCTATTCACAATTAGCTGCATTTCTGCATCAGTCATCCATTGATAGCTATAAATTAAATCGTCTTTTTTTGTAGGCGAATTTAGCTCTATTTTCGCAAGATTTACATTCTGATTTCTAAAATTCATTGAATTTCTTAAACATTCATTTAGAATCTTTCTTCCTGATTCTACTTCTGGTTTTGTTGCGGTTGCTATTGTTTTTTCTGTCTCTGTCTGGAAAAGCATTAACTATCTACCATCCTCTAATTTTTCTTTTGTCTATGGGGTTTGCTTTTTAGATCAATGCTAGCTTTAAGAGCCTCAAGTAAGTTTGTAGTATCTTCAGCTTTATCTTCTTCTTTCCCGATAGTAACTTTCTGTCCTTTTGATTTTGCTTCTATTAGTTTTTTTACTTCTTTAGAGTAAGTATCTGAATATTTACCTATATCAAATTGTTCATTAGTTAAGTTATCAACTAATGTCTTTCCTAAAGATAACTCCTTATCCTCGACCTTAGGCTGCTGAACGCTAGAAATACCTTCAACTTCATCCATGGGTTTTATCTCGTCTAAATATTTTAACTGATGCATTATGAGGCCTCTTTGATATGATCTTAAAGCAACCAAATGTTCTTTATCTCTTAAGACCACCTTACCTATTGCTACTTTATTAGTCTCATTGAGAATCTTGACAAATAGAGAATAGGCTTTACTAGTGGGAGGGGATGTATTTTTCTTCTTCTTTGTCATTCCAGTGTCAGGACCAATATAATAGGTCTTCTCGATAAATAGAGGATCAAATTCTTCTGAATCTATGAATTCATTAATCTCTATTGTATGTGTAGTCTTTAATTTGATATTCTCTAAATCTTCTTTTTCTAAAACAACATAATTGTCTTTTGTAATTTCGTAGCCTTTCTTTATTTCAGACCAAGGAATTTCCCTTTCTTCTATTGGGCACCATTTTTTATATTTAATTTTGTGACCTTTTTCATCTAATTGATTAAAAGATGAAAACTCATCTTTTTGTGTAGCTACAAAAACCTGAACAGGTATGTTGACTAGTCCAAAAGATATACTGCCTTTCCATATAGTGCGAGCAGCCATACTAATAGTATACCCTACAATCCTTTAAACAACTATGGAATAAAGATATGTATCTTTAGTTGGATGATTATTCTGAATAATCATCTAGAAAAATTTTATCTATGTAATAAATGGGAAAAGGCAAAATGAAGAGCCTATACATCATTCTCATGATTCATTAATATAAAGAATATTATCTCGATATTTACATCTGCTAATCTAAATTCATAGTATATTTTAACTACTTTTTCAGGTATTTTATAGTTAATTTATAAGTCAACAGATTCTATTTAACATTAAAATGAATCTAAATAATACAAATCAGTTAAGTTCGTATATTAGAGGATTTGAAAGTGACTCACCTGAAAGTCTTGGAGAAAAAATAACTACTTTTTTAACAGAAAATCCAGAATTAGAACTTAAAGATATTAAATATAGTTCATATGGATTTATACACAATCTTAATAGAGAAACTAGCTATAGTGCATTAGTGATTTCTATTAGGAAATAAAAAACTTTATTTTTTAAATTATTTAATAAATTTACAATACAAGGTATTATATAATTGATAATTGTAGAATGTGTTGTAATCATTCATTATCATTTTAATGTAATATTTCAAAATGATGAAAATGTATAGTAAATTTTTTGAATATCAAATATTGAGAATTGAATTTATTTAATATTCCATTTTTAAATTTATTCTTATTTTATTAAAGTAATTGTTATAAAACTATTAATAATGCATTAAAGTATTCCTATTCAAATTGGTAATTACTAAAAAAAGTAATGAAAGATCATTGTTACAGGACACATAAAATATATTTATATCTAGTATTTCTATAAATATAAAAGGGAAAGGAAATGGGAATCATAATAAGCAAAAATGATGAATTTACTACATTCTTAAAAAATAAACTTAAGGAAAGGTACGAGCAAAGAAGAAGGTTAGATAATAAAGTACATGTATCCGATATTATTCCTTCTTCCTGTATAAGAAAACAGTATTACGCCCGTAAATTACCTGAATTAGACGTTATATCAAATGAAACTGTACAGCATTTTGTAAGAGGAGAGGCAAGTGAATTAGTTATTACTAATCTGGCAGATTTGGGAGTATCACAAGCAGAATTAGAAATGGATGGATTGACTGGACGTCCTGACATAATGAATAGTGATGTAATTGTTGAATTAAAGGATACTATGAATACACAAAGATTGAACGTTACTGATGATAAATTTAAATCTTACCTCAGGCAATTACTATACTATCTTGTAATAACAGGAATAGAAAAAGGTATTATTTCTATAAAATATAATATTAAAGAGTTAAAATGGATTAAAAGTGATCCTCATGGAGATTATTTCTTTAGACCTTTTAATTCAAAATCTCCTGAAATAGAGAGTTGGGAAATATTTCTACCTGCTAATGATATTACCAGAGAAATTTTAAAAAATGAAATGATTAGAAGAAAGAATCTTTTTGTGAAAGCTTTAGAAAATGAAGATGTTACTATATTACCAAGACTTTCAGAAAAAATCAGAAGCCGAAAATGTCCTTGGTGTAAATTTTATGAGGTTTGTATGGATAGTAAGAATTATGAAACAGAAGAAGCTAAAGAAATGGCCAACGAAATAGATATCTTAGATATACCAAGTGTTATAGATTTAAAAATTAACGATACCACCAATACAACTACTTGATTAATTATACCATTTAATTCAGTGTATAAATAACACTTTAATTTATGCTTATTTAACTTTTATATATCTTACCTATTGAAAGATTATCCATTTTCATTATGTGATCATTAAATAAAAAATATATTCTTATGAAAAATAAAAAATCAATTTTCTATTTTCTTATTTTTTGTATTAGATAAGAAGAACAAGAAAAATCAAGATAAAAAATAAGAAAAATGTAATTAACATAATTAGACAAGATAGCTAATATTTTTTTCTTCTAGTACTTATAAGTAGTATTTTATTACTATATAAATTTACAGGACAAGGTTAATTATAGGGGGTTGACATAATAAATAATATGAGTTATTTTTTAATTTCATCAAAACAGATTAATTGTACACTCAGTGGACATGATGTATCTGTAGAAGATGAAGAAAATTTATTCAAATGTCAAGAAGGATATCTTAATACAAAATGTGTAAGATGTAATTATCCTTTAATATTACGTATTGATCCTACCGATACGGAAGAATATACTTATATGATATTAGAAAAAAACTAAACAGAGTTTATTTTTACAAAATTGAAGATCTATTAGATTTTATTTTATTCAAACTGTATATATTAATTGTAAATAATATTATACTATTTTGGTAGGAATCGGTAAATAAGATTAAATAATACAAAGTTTTTCTTGCATAGTATTATCATTATGAAAGTGAGGTTTTATATTATGTCAATCGAGTTCTATATGTGTTAGTATATAAGGTTTAGACGTGGATAAATAAGGGTTTTTTCATGTAGGTTAACCAAGGAAATGGTAGTTTTGTATTGTGCTCTTAATGTAACTAAGCTTTGATCAATGAAACGCTGCCACGTTTTCACAAAGTAAAGTAGATCTTCTATTGAAAATATTTCGAATAATTATTAAAGAAAATAAAAAAATCAATTTGTTAATTTTCTAAAGTATAAACAGATAAAATTTATTATAATTACTTAATTATTAAATAACTTATGGAGTGTAATAATTTATGAGTTCTAGTAGTATAGATTGGAAAGATGTTATAAAAAAAAAAGTAAGAGGTATTAATGATGAAGATTTTGGTGAAGTCCAAGAAGTTAAGGATAATTATGTATTAGTACAAAAAGGAATAATTAATAAAAAAAAGTTCTACATTCCAAAAGATCAAGCAGAAAGTTATGATGGTGATGTATTAAAATTCAAATTCTCTGAACAAGAATTGAGTAAATATCAAGATGAGCAATCATCAACTATCATGAATGCCGAAAGTAATTCTGATATTATTTATGAAAATATTCAACAACAACAAGAAGAAGAAGAAACGAATCAACAACATCTACCATTAACTCAGGAAAAACTGAATGTCTCTAAGGTTTCTCAAGAGAATCAAACAACAGTTACTAAAAAACCTATTACAGAAACTAAAACAGAACAAGTTCAACTAATGCATGAAGAAATAAGTATTGAGAGAAGACCTCCAAGTGGGCAAACAGAAGCGCAAAGCCCAATACAATCACAAGAAAAGATAAAAATACCATTAAAGAGAGAAGAAGTAGAAGTAACAAAAAAACCCTATGTTAAAGAAGAAATAGTAATAAAAAAGAAGGATTTTACTGACACTAGAGAGATAAAAGAGAATATCGCATTTGAAGAACGAGATACTTCTAGGTAAAGTATGGATGAATAATCTAGATAAAAATTGATATCGACGATCACAGTTTAACTAATATTTAGTATTAACATTTTCTGTTTCTATTTAATAATTTAGAGAGAACACTAAATAAATAATTAATTAATAGTATTGTTTCCATACTTTTCATAATAGTCACAGGCTGACAAAAGTACAAAATAGTACTATATTATAAGTAATAAATACAAACAGCTAATTCAACAATTGAAACCAAATATGAATAAAATTTGTTTAGTTTAATATTTATAAATTTATGGATGTCTATTTTTTTTTCTCATACGTACGTTTATCTTAAATACATAAATAATAATTTATATAATAACTTATTATATTATTGTACTTCTATTAGTAAGATAAGTGTGTATTTTAAAATAATTATTATTATTATATATTTTCTGGTTCAACTATCTGCTCAGTTATTATATCCTCACTTATTTGGCGTGTTTCACTTACGGGTTTTCGTGTTATTACTATTTCTTCTTTAACATAGGGTTTTTTTGTTACTTCTACTTCTTCTCTCTTTAATGGTATTTTTATCTCAGTTTTTGATTCTATTGGAGGTATATCTTCTTTTGTTGTACTAGTATTAGCAGTATCTGTTAGATTGTTAACCGGTCTTCTTTCTATATTTATTTCTTCATGCATTAGTTGAACTTGTTCTGTTTTAGTTTCCTTTGTTGGTTCTTTAGTAATAGTTACTTCATCTATTACTTCTTTTTTTGTAACAACTAGTTCTTCTGACATAAGAGGGATAACAATATCATTATTTTTGCTATCTATAGAAGAAGA
>JAATVK010000164.1 GCA_014523485.1 Nitrososphaerales archaeon TH5894 | reverse complement strand
AGCGATATCATGATATCATATGCTATGAATCAAATAAAAATTCAAGAACAAAAAGAACAAGAACAATTTGTAAATGGTGTCGATGTATCCAAACTATTTGGAACTATTGAAGCAATAAAGGGTAATCCTGAAATTGCAGAATTCAACTTTAAAGCAAGAGGAAAATGGGTAAATGGTGGACACAATAGAACAACTATTAATGAATTTTATGGAGCATGCCAGAATTTCCAAAGAAAAGAAGCTTTTGTTTTTGAAAAAGACGAACCACCAGTATTGTTAGGAGAAGACCATGGAGCAAATCCAGTTGAATATGTATTGGCAGCATTAGATGGTTGCTTAATTACATCACTGATATATCATGCTGCAGCAAAGGGAATAAAAATAGACGAAATAGAAACATCCTTCTCGGGAGATCTGAATCTACATGGATTTCTTGGCTTAGATGAAAATACAAGAAATGGTTATGAAAAGATAAAAGTGGAATTTAAGATAAAAGCAGATGCAACAAAAGAAAAACTACAAGAATTAGTACAACTTGCACAAAAGAGATCACCTGTATTTGATATTGTTTCACATCCAACTCCAGTAGAAGTTAGTTTGAAAGAATAGAGAATTTCTTAAAGTATTGGATTCTAAAAATTTTTCATTATATCCAATACATTTTTTAATTAATATACATTCCATAAAATGTCGTTCTTTTTATAAATATTAATATTAGTTAGATTTTATTAATGGAAATTAAAAATGATATAAAAAAGGTAATGCATATTATATTAAAATGAGATTTAAAAATAAATGTCATATTCTAAAAACGCTTATTTATTACATCTAAATAACAAAATTGAATTAAGAGTAATAAGAAATAGATAATCAATTAGACAAAAATTCTTTAGCATCGAAAAATCCTATTAAACCGTCGTTGTAAAGTTGATTACAAAATATACCTAACATTTCAAAATCAATTGTTGAAAATTTCTTTCGATTGAATATAACCACCATAAACCTTCTCTAATATCTATTATAGCTCATGTTTCTTCAGCCATGGTGTTTGCTATTATAGTAAATCTGATGTCAAAGCAACAAAACTCTTCAACAATAGATATATGACCATAGAGATAGCAAAATCTAATACAAACTTAACTTTCTAACTTATTTCTATGACTATATTTTATAGATTTAATATAAAATAATCCTGTATTTATCAATATAAATTACAATAAATGTAATTGAAGAAACAATTATGACTGAATATAAGCAACAGATATCATATATTACAAACTCAATATGAATTATGTAATGAATTCATTCATCTTGTAGATTTGTTCTTAATAATTTGTTATAATGTCTTATAATAAAAAAATTTTAAAAACCGACTTATTCTACTCGTAAACTTTGGATCATTTTTTCACAATGCTCATCTGTCCAAACTCCAACACCTTGTAATTTACCTTTCCATTTTTCTTCTGTTTTATCTACACATACATTTGTTAATGCATTAAAATATGCCTCTGTAACAGCAGCATTGTTTTGTTTATCAATATTCTTTGTCGCATCTGTAAAATTAACATTGGCTAAGGCGAATTGAGAGTAATTTTTTAGATCATTTACATATTCTTTCTGTATTTTTATATCTTCTTTTGTGCCTGTTTCGCCATGTCCAGGTACGTAAACGTCAAAATCATATGCCAATACCTGATTATAAGATCTCATCAAAGCGGGCACCTCTGGCGTAGCAGCAAGGTGTTTCCACGGTACCTCACCTGGAGCGAGTTGATCAACTGCCATTAATACTTTTTGTTCTGGAACATATATGAAAATGTTACCTCTTTGATGATAAGGACCAGGATATATCAATTGTAAAGTTTTATTTCCAACTGTCAGAGTAGTGTTGTCTTCAAATGTTGTTGTTGGAATAGGTCGCTCAGAATCATTTCTCATTTTGAGAATATCTGCAGTCTCTTGTTGCGCTACTATTTCTATCTTAGGCTGCTGCTGAAAGATAATATGTGCAGCTCCAATATGATCCTTGTGAGCATGACTATATATTAGATGTCCTATAGTTTCATTAGTGACTTCTGCTACAGCTTTAAGTATTTTATCGCCAATACCTGGTGGTGCATCAATTACAACAACACCTTCTCCAGTAACCAAAAACATGACATTGTATCCATTTGCAGATACAACATATACATTATCTTTAACTTCTTTTAAATCATAATCCTTTTCATCGGCAGCAGTAGTAGCCAAACTATTATTTAAATTGCCTAAGGTAATCAAAAAAATAAAAGTCAACAAAATAATACCAGCAACAAGTAATCTAAAGTCATTGCATTTTTTGGATAAAAGTAAAATTAATTTCACGTAAATCTATATCTATTAAGGCTAATAAGAGTTTAAAAACTGGATGAATTAATTAAAAATATCTTTTTAAAATATTTTCAGAATCTTTTAAAGATATTAAATACATATTCCTAGATAACTATTTTTAAACAATATTCTTTATTGATTTAAAAATCAATTTTACATATTAAAAGAGAAACAACTTCTTCTTTAATCTATGATTTATTAACACAATTATTTATCAGTATTCTTTCTATCTATCATATCTTTTGTTTCAATAGGTGACTTTAGTCGTGTTAAATTTCTTCCAAAGATAAGATCTGCTGTCCAGTCCACCATAACTCTTATTTTATTTTCTAAAGTTGGTAAGTGAGTTAAATAAAAAAATCTCCATATTCCCCAAGCAAATATTCCCTTTATTGGATGCCCCAAAATCATGGCTACTCCATTTCTTTTTCCTATTGTAGCCATTATTCCTCTAGTCTTGTATAAAAATTCTTTTTTGCTAGACTCTATTATTTCTCCTCTTTTCTCATTATTATCCTTCATATCCTCCTTAGTCTTTTCAAATTTTAACTCTTTTTTTATTGATGAAATTACATTTTCTGCTGAAACATATCCTTCACGTATAGCATGTTGAGCAGTTGGAGGACATGGTTTTCCTGTATTAGGATCTATTATGTATGCGCAATCACCTATAGCATAGGCATCTTTGAATCCCTTAATTTGTAAATATTTATCAGTTACAATTCTACCACTTTTATCATGTTCACACAAAATATCAATAACTGATTTTTCCGGCACTACTCCTGCGGTCCAGATGAGTGTATCTGCTATTATCTCTTGATTATCTTTTAATATTATTTTTTTGGGACCATTTCTACTTAATAGATTTTCTTCTTTATTTTCCTTATTAGTTTCTACAATGTCTTTTACATCAATAACTCTATTATTCAAAATGACTTCTACATTCTTTTTCTTTAATTCTTCTAAAGCAAATTTACCAAGTCGTTCATCCATTTCTGGTAGGATTGTAGAACCAGAATTAATTAGAATAACTCTTACATCTTTTATATCTATATTTTGGTAATAATCTTTAATAGATTCTTTTATAAAATCGTTTATCTCTCCAATTGTTTCAACACCTGCAAAACCACCTCCTACTACAACATATGTAGTTAGACTCCTTCTCATATTTTCTAATTTATTCTCGCTATCTCGATATATTGAATGAAAAATTTTACTTGTACTATTTTTTATTTTTAGATCTATTACTACATCTTTTTTTTCTTCAAATAGTAACATATCTGTCTGTTCTAAAGTATCAATAATATGACTTCTAATAGAAAATGCATCATAAAGACTTTTCATTGTAAATGATGCTTTTTCCAAGTTTTTATTGCCAAAGAAATTTGTGTTACTGCCCAATGCCAAAACCAGATAGTCATAATCTAATGATTTGGTATAATGATCTCCATAATTTTTTGTATTATTTGTCGAATTTCTTAACGGACTTTTTGAAGCTAAATGATCATTATTAGATAGCAAATAAGTGTCTAATTTCATAACTTGTTCTTCTCTTATACTATTACGAATTCTTGCATCTAAAATTGGATTAGTGAATATAATTCTTTTATTTTCTAAATCTATTGATTTAACTTCAGATTCTATAAATCTAGCTCTCTTACAAAATGCCCTCAATGGTGATGCTACATGTCTTGTCTCAATCATTCCAGAAGATACTTCATGTAACATGGGAGTGAAAAGAAAGAAATTATCTTTGCTTATTAGAGTAATATCTACTCTTATATCGTTTTGAAATTCTTTTTGTAGTTTTGTGAGAACTTCAACTCCAGCAAAACCTCCTCCAAGTATTACAATTTTCTTTTGTTTTATTGGTTGCCTGCGATGAACTGATTGTAAATGTTTTTTTATAACATTTATCCTGGAAAAGGATACATTGCAGATATTGCATTTATATCGTGCACCAAATTTTATAGATAAAAAAGAAGATACAAGGCCGACTGTAATTCCAAATAAGAGATTGAGAAATAAAGAATTCAGAAAAACATTTAATTTATTGCTTTGCACTTTTTGAGATACTTCTTGTTCTGTTAATATTGGATCGATATCTGCAGTAGTTCTAATATTTTCTGGAATTAAAATAAATTCATTTACTGGAATAGCCCATACAACAAATATTATTGTACCTGCAAAAATTCCATAAATAAGACCGTTTATAGGTTTACTTATATTCAAAATATTTGTTTTGTATAAAAATATACCTACTACTATTCCAATTGAAACTGCTGTAATTAAATGAATTATAAACCCTGCAGTAGCAGCATACGAAGAATAAACACCTATTACATGACCAAATATAATCCAGGATGTATAGTATGGTAAACCGGTTATGAATTCATAGATAGTTCCAGGAAGAATCATTGTTATAGCACCAATTATGGCACCTACTACAACATACAATACTTCTCTCTTTAGAGAAAAATCAATTTTTACTAAATTAAGACTAGTATCATAAAATTTTTTTTCTTTGGAATTTCTTAATACTTTCATTTTAATTCATTTGTCTTAGTTTTTTAATGTAAAACATAAATTCTCTCTATATAATATTATGTGTCTTGAATATTCTTAATTCTGCTATTCTTAGCTTTTGTACTTTTAATTAACAAGATTATACTCAAGATAATAAACGCAATTTGTAATACTTGTATTGTTATTGCTTCTCCACTTATCGGGCCGGCCTTTCCTGTTATTGGATTTTCAGGTATTCTAGTAATTACCCATAATAACATAAAGACTGCTGTTCCTGCTATGCCTATGGAGTACCATATTTTACCCCATTTTCTAATGATAGGAATAACCCAAAATACTTGAGCTGCTCCTCCAACTAAAAATAAAATATCTGCGTTACCAATAGCTTCACTACTACTGATAGTGTCTATAACCTTGTTTATATGCAGTATCCCAGCAATCAAAGTAGTTGCAGCAGCTGCATATAGTAATATAGTATATTTTTTTCGCATTAACAAAAAACCTCATAATCATGTTGTAATTTATTTTATATAATGATTATACAAAATTATTTATTT
>JAATVK010000163.1 GCA_014523485.1 Nitrososphaerales archaeon TH5894 | reverse complement strand
CACAAACTGCTGCTAGTTCTCCTTGCTCATCAAAGACTGGATCTAACAAAAAGGATGCTACTATTTGTATATTTGTGCCAGGAGTTATTTCAACTCCAGTAAATTGTCCTTCGGCTGATGGTGGGAGGTCTTTAAGTATTGTAAGAATAATCTTATCAACAGAAATTTCTATAGTCCACCCAGGGTCATCTTCTTAGATATTAGCTTTACTAACTTCGTATTTTGTTTTTTATTACTAAAATATAATATCATATTCTAATAAATTCTTTATCAAATTAAATGAAAGTAAAGAGTATATATTCAGATCTTATATGACATTAATTCTTTGATCATTTGTTATGTCTAAATTTTTAATTTGAACAATATTAAGGCTTGTCAATTTTATTTTCTTTTTGGTCCACTGTAGATGCTGCTTTTTTAGTATTTTCAAGATATGCTACGGTCATTGCCAAATTGCCAAAACCCATGGAATTCAAAGTTTCAGAAGGAACCATTACTATTGTATTACCTTGAACTTTTATAGATTCAAACAACATATTTGATTGTCTTAATGCATAAGCAACAGGATTATTTGTATATACTTTTGATGCTTCATAAAATTTATTTGCTACAAGAACTTCTGATTCACTATAAGTAATTCTAGCATTTTTTTCTCGTTCTGCTTGGGCTTGTTTTGACATAGCCGCTTCTAATTCTTGTGGTATAATTACTTGACGAATTTCAACACCTGCAACTTCTATTCCCCAATTACTTGCTTCATTTGATATAATTGATCTAATGTGTTGGTTAATTTCTTCTCTTTTAGATAATATATCCTGAAATAAAGATGATCCAATATTATTCCTTAATGTTGTCTGTGAAACTTGTTGAATCATTTCATTAAAATTTTCTACATTTAAAATAGCATCCTTTGCCCTATCGTCAATTATCTTATACCGCAAAATAGCATCAATTGTTACTGGGACGTTATCTTTTGTCAACATTCTTTCTGCTTTAAATTCTCTTACTCTTTCTCTTATATCAACTACCAGGACATTATCGATAAAAGGGATCCTATAGTTAATTCCTGGTCCTATTCGTTTATGATATTTCCCGAGTCTCAGGATAATAGATCTTTCATATTGCTTTATTATGTAAATGAAGGAAAAAATAGATAGGATTACTCCAATTCCTGATAAATAAATTACAAAGTTATTATTCATTGTATAAAGTGTAATGACTAATCCAATAATTAATACCAAAATTCCAAAAATAAGTAAAATTCCAGAGGCTCTTTTGCTTACAATTGTATCATGTGGGTTAAACATAGATTTTGCATTGGACATAAGTCTTCTACGTAATTCAATGATTTAGAACTTACTACTACTTTTTTAATTTTTAAGCTGGTATTGGATGAAGCAATTTACAATTACGAATAAGTAATACATTTATTTATTTAATTATTTTTAAGGATAATGAAAAAAAATTATTAATTGATAATATTATAAAAATTCTGAAATCAAATCTAAGTATAAACATGATATGTTTAAAAATTCTTTTTATATTTATTGTAGTAGTATATAAATTGAAAAGAGACCTTCATAAGGTATGAAGTATAAATTTTTGATTTTGGATTTTATATTTCTCTTTTTTATATTCGATCTATGAATGAGGGATTAATGAAAAACTAAAGAGAGTAAGACACAAATTAATTACTACAATTATTATTTTTAGTTTAAACATTAATTTTGAATTATATACATGTAACTTTTCTTTATCTGCTTTATTATGAGAAAGAAGATGTTGAATCTCAAATACCATTATTATGAGAATAATAAATATTATTAAATTAACAGCAATAATAGCAAAATTACCAACATTTGATAATATTATACCTATAATCGAAAATGAGGTAATTATTATTGTAATAAACAAACCAAGAACAGAAAATCCATAACCAAAATAAGTAGTTATTATCTCTTTTTTAGATACTTTATCTAATTTGTTTGATTCTACATCTATAAAAAAATTCTTAACAGGTTCAACATCAGTTTTATAAGACTTTGATAAGACATCCCAAAAGTAATTAAATATATATTTTTTATTAAGTAGATCAGGAATAAACAGTACTACAATTGCTATAAAAAGAGAAGTTATTTCTGACATATTAATTAAATTCTATAATTACAACTTTCATTATAGGGCAGTTGTGTCTCTTTGGTAGTATTACATCAAATAATATAACAATTAAAAATATTTTCACGAATATATGTGACAAATTATTTTTTTCTTTGTTACACAAATTAGAATGATATGTATGAGGTTCATCATTTAAAACTGCTATTTTAGTTACTAATAAGTAATAAATCTTACTATGAAATATGCAATATTGATATGGTGTGTTATTACAAGAAATATTTTCTAGCACGAGGCTAGTTGAGGCATTAATAATTTCAAATTTATGTGTAGTCTTATCTATAATGTTAAATATATCGTTAGAGAAGTTGAGGTCCACAAAAATATTCTATCTACCTTTTACATTTATTCTTATTCATTTCATTCTTAAAATAAATGATATTGTTATAGTATAAATGAATAAGTGATTTAATTCTCATGACCTAAAATATTTTTAATAGAAATTAATTCTCTTTTAAATAATAATGTTTTAGTAATAGTTGTTTTGCCATCAATTTTTTGATGCCTATACTGCAGCTTTAGCACATTTTTATAATATATTCCAATATTTGGAATTTTAATACTTCTGAAGTATATACTTAAAAAAAGGATAATATTTGTGTGATTATGTAAAGATTATTGGACATAATTATCAATAGTAAAATATGTAGTTATGAAGTTCGATATCTCTTTATTGATAGCTGAACGATAACTAAATATTTCAAATACTTAATATATAACGTAGTTGAAAACAATATATTATATAATTATTAGTCTTGCCATAGCTATATTTACGATTATATTTTTTATTTCAAAAGAACAAAATAAAGAACAATATTCATTAGAAATTGATGCTATTAAAGATAAAACTGATATTTCGGGAACTTTTTACAGAGTTAAAGTAACCAATACAGGAACAGACCCTCTTACTGGAATAATAGTAAATTTAGGAAAAGGAGATATTCAAGATCT
>JAATVK010000015.1 GCA_014523485.1 Nitrososphaerales archaeon TH5894 | reverse complement strand
TACATTGTATTAGCTTTTATTATTAGAACTTATTTTTTAAATGTTTTTGGAATATTAAGATACGTAAATTCGTTAGAAAATAATACAGATAGCGGTTCAAAAATAAGAATCTAATGTAAATAGAAACTCCTACTTCTATTTGGTGGGTATTATAAGAAACTTATTTTTAAATTGATATATTTTAGATAAAATGAATAAGACAAACATACTTTAAAATATTTAAAGAATCTCAACTGAGAGATGAAAATTATAGACGTAAATAGTCATTTAAACATACAACAAATGAATAAAGTAGTTATTATTAGTAAAAGTGGAAATCTTTCATGTAGTATGGTCATCTAAAAAGTATCGTCATTTAATAGTTTACGTTTCTAAATTTTATCTATTATTAGTAGGCCTATTTTAAAAATGTTAGTAGGTTTCAGCTACAATGATTTGGTTCATCTATGTTTTACAGAAGTTGGTGGAGAGAAGATTCGTCCAGGGGAGTCTAATATTACATTATATTTAGTATTGATTAATATTAAAAAATTATTTAATTTTGCACATTCAGATCATCGAATCTAATGTAAATTATGCCTACAAAAAGAAAATCTGGTATTAGAACTTTTTTGTTACTATTTATACTGAATCTGAATATGAATCTAATGGGGTTAAGGTTGCTGAACCACTAAGGAACTCAATATCATTATCACTATTTATTAATTCCTAAGTTTTTGATATACATTCTTACAAGTTTAACTCTCAATGTTCTACCTTCTATTACCTCATCAGGCATCTTTTGATATTTTTTATATATTTCCTCTTTTTCTCTGTATTTACTAGTAAATTTGAAGAATATACGATCTTTAATAAAACACTACCCTCCCAATCTTTATATGTAGTTTCAAGATCTATCATATCTAATAACAATTTTTGATCAACTTTAGGAAATAATTTCGCAGATTTAGCTAAGAACTCCTTGTAAGACGATATAAGGTGTTCTGCAGCAGTTAGACCGTTGTCAGGAGGATAGGAAGAATCATTAACTAAATTTTTATTTTCCATTTGATATTATCTTATTCAAATTTAAAATTATTTTTTACAAAATCCGAATCTTCTTTTATAGATAATTCCATTGTTAATTGATTGAAGGCTTTGATTAAAGATATTTATCCTTACTTATTGAGCCAATATCTTTATATCATTAATAGTTAATCTCGAATGAATAATTACAATCATCAAATTATGATTGTGAGTAGCAAAAATAGTGTATCATTCAATTAAACAAGTAATACTTATACTAGTAACCATCATTATTTCCTTTTTCGAGATAATAATTCCTTTAATATATTCTGAAATCCCTCAATATAATGAGAATTTGAGAATTTATTAATTTCATCACTTATCTTAATTCGCTCTGTCTTTGACAAATGGTTAAAAACATATATTATAATTTCAGCAGCCTGTTCTATTGTATTAAATTGATATTTTTGTGGAACAAACTCTATAACGCCACCTTCATTTGGAACCACTGGGATTAGTCCAGCAGCCATAGCTTCTAATACTGCCATACCAAAATGCTCTCCTATCATTGGATGAAAGTATACTCTGGATTCTCGTATGATAGAAAGTAACTTATCTAAGCTAGCATTAATTTCAAATGTAATATAATCAGTCAAACCAAGATCTTGAACCATCTGCTTAAGTTCTGAATAATAATCAAAAAAATAATAGTAAAGATTTCCAACGATTTTCATTCCTTTGCCTATATTGTTATCTTTTAATATTTTTGCAAGCCTGATTGCATTTTCTATTTTCTTGTGAGGAGCAATTCTGGATATTACAAGAATGATATCATCTGTTTCATTATCAATATTTGCCATTAATGCAGCATTATGAAAAGTCTCAACATCTATTGGTGGGCTTAATACGTATATGTTATCTAACCCCAATGCATTAACTATTGCCCTGCGACTGAATTCAGAATTGGTAATCACTGTAGAATTCCTCATCAAATTGCAATATCCATATTTTAATAATTTAAAATATTCTTTTCTTCTCTTGAACTGAGCCTTAGTTTTGTAATTTTTTGAATTATTGATATCTTTATACTCCTTTGAACTTTCCATCATACCAAGATCTGTTTTTAGATATTCAATATTTTCAGATTCTATATGATATTTTGTACTAGGAAAATGACAATAAGTAATAGCATTATTTTTTGAAAAAGATGAATGATAATAAGGAGCTGCATCACCATTTGTATTTATTGTAATATCATAATTGTAATCTTTATGATCTTCTTCTTGGTGTTGTTGCCGAAGTTCTTCAAGTATATTTATAACATTAATTTTGTTTATACGTTTCATAACTGAGACAAGATTTTGGCCATATGAATTTTCTAATTTTAATATATCAGGACTCTTCAAGGTTGTAAGGTCAAAATCTATTCCCTTTTCTAATAATGCCTGCATAGTTGTAAGTGATAGTCTTTCTGCGCCTCCACAGGGATTAAAATCTCCGTGTATAACATTTACTTTCATATAGAGCAACATATCCTGCTAAGGCCAAACTCTCTCGCTATCTTTTCCACTCGTGTTTTCTTCTTCTTTATAGGCTCACAAAGTATTTAGAGAAGAGTATTATAGACGTTTGCTCTGAAAAGTAACGATCATTTCCCTGTTATATGAATACAAAAAGATGTAACCACTTTTTATATCCTTTAGTTACTTTCCTTTTTTCTATATGGAAAAATAGGTATCAAAGCATTTCAAACATCATTAATTGTTGTGATAATAATACAATAGACCATTAAGTAATCTCTAGAATGGTTATTATTAACATCAATGCTCATACTTATTGGTGTTAATAAACGAAAGTATTAGTTATAAGTAGCCCTAATTTACCGACCCCACCTCCCGATTATTTTCATCTCACACTTGTTGAAGATCGAATGGAGGCTTGGAGGCAATCGTTATGTGGGTTTCTAAAAACGTGGCCAGTAAAGGTCATGATGTGACTTTGATATCAGCTAGAGGTTCTTCTGTAGGTGAAGGAGGAGGAGAAAGAGGAGGAGTAGGACTGCCGTCCAACTTTAACATAATAGAAACGATAGAACCTTCCTGGGAAGGAACGGTTGCTGAAGAAGCACATTATCTCATGTACAAGGAACTACTAGAAAAAGAATATGGAAGTGGAAATGGAATAGTATGGGATAATACATGGCATTGCTTTTCTTATCTCTCTGCAAAGAAATTTCCAAATATGAAAATAATTCATACCAATCATGGTACAATAGAGTGGCAAAAAGTTCCTGTCAAACAGCTCCCATTCCCTAGATATATTGGACTATCGAGGCTTCATGCTAAATATATGTCGTCTATCCTTAAAATACCTGTCAGATATGTCCACCATGGAATCCCTCTTCCTCCGATAGAGGAAACAAATAATTATAATCATAAAAACGGAGATTATCTTCTCTCGATAAATAGAATAGTCAAAGAAAAAGGAATTGAAGATTCAATAGAGTTAGCAGTGAGAACAAGAAACACTATAAAAATAGCGGGTGATGATATACACGTACCAGATCTTTCATATGTACAAATGATAAGAGAAAAATGCCAAAATACTAGTGGCTTGGCACAGTACTTTGGGCTCGTAGACAATAAAACTAAGACAGAATTAATCAAGAAATGTAAAGCTGTTATTGCATGTCCGAAGCCTAGCTGGATTGAGGCCTTTGGACTATATGCTGTAGAAGCGAATGCCTATGGTAAACCTGTACTTGCTCTAGCTAATGGAGGACTAAACGATATAATTGTAAATCAAACAAATGGTTTTCTAGCTAAAACTCCTCGAGAATTACAAGAATATGTAGAGAAGGTTTACGAATGTTCGCCAGAATCTTGTAGAGGTAGAGTTGAAAAGCTCTTTACAGATAAAATAATGACTAAAAATTATCTTCATATCTTCGAAGGGGTAATGGGAGATGAGCCTACGTTCAGATGGTAGTAATAGTAGGTAGTTGTTTTACTACCACTATGGCTTGACTATCCTATGCATTATAGATTGATTATCAAAACTAGAAATTTGTGACGTAGTAATAACTTCAGTTTTGGCCTCACAATAATATCAAATTTGATTAAACCCCGAGCTCGTTAACTCATTTATCCAAAGCAAAAGTTTTTTTTCACCCGAGACCAAACGAACATTTTCACAGGTTAAGAAATAGAGCTCTAGACTTAGATATATTAAGCATTTAAAAAATTTGACACACTTATTGATATGATATAAGTAACATAATTAGGATGAATTTAGAATAATATGTACATGAAAAAAGCAGAAGATTATTTGTATTTTCTCCATGATTGCCTAGTCATACTTGCAAAACAAACAAACTATTTGTTAAGGTAAACAAAGCTTTCATGTTCTAGTTGTGCGGCTTTATTTAAGAGACTATCTGCTAGTTCATTTTCCATTTCTCGTTTCATAGATTTGGCTAATCTTTTATAGAATTTTCCTTTAAGCATTGGTATTTCCTCAGGCTTTATGATATTTCTTGCTAGTGCGATTTCAATAGCTTTAGAAAAACCATCGCTATCTACTCTTGCTTTTATTTGATTAAAATTACTTATTCCTATTCTTGTCCTCGAAGTTTGATATTTTATAAAATTTGGTATTCTGTATTTAGTAGGGATTAAAGAAGTAAATTTAAAGTTGGCTCCAAAAGCTGACATTCTCATCCAACAATGAAAATCTTCTGATGCTCTTTCATTAGGAAAAGGACATTGATATGCGAATTTTATACGTGCTGCTGTAGAGGAGGTTATATTAGTAATCCCAGTTTCTGTTCCCATTTTTATCCAAACATCATCGCCTTCTAAGGGATTTTGAAAATGAGATTCTAAGATTTCCAAAATCGGTGAAGAAATTTTTTCGGTCGGTGTTAACCTATTATTTTCATCGATTACTTCAAAGGTAGAGTAAACTACATCAATATGAGGATTCTCTACTAAAATTTTTTTGACAACTTCTAACCTTTTTGGATGAGATATATCATCTGAGTCATTGAATAGTATTATAGAATTGCCACGTTCTAATGCCTTAAGGACTCCTAAATTTCTGCTTACTCCAGCACCCACATTTCGTTCTAGAAAAATTACATCAATTTTTGGATAGTATTTTTGCTTTAAATGAATTAAATAATTATTGGTTGCTTCATTATGAGTCAGATCAACTACAACTATTGCACACCAATCGTCATCAGTTTGTGAAAATAATCCTTCGATCGTCTCGGCAATAAATAGCTTCTTTCTTCCTTGTTCTTGTTCATATCCATCTGCATAATGAGGAATAATAAATGCACTTGAATACTCTTTTATATTACTCGTTTTTCTCATTTTAAACTCTTTGATATGTTATACAGACTATCAATTCCTTTTTAGGACTTTATTCTTGTACATGTCTTATGTAAGCATCTTTACATTGTCCAGAACTCTACACCCTTAATTATTGTTTAAAAATGAACCACAGTTAGATATTTGATTATTATATTATTGCTCAAACTTCATCTTTCTACCATCATTATCAATCGCAAAACAATATCAATAATTCATCATATATTTTGGAATATATTACACTATTCTTTAGTAATATTTTGTTTTGCTAATTTTGTACATACTTCTAAATGATTATGTTCTTCTTTCAATATTTTTCTAACTAGAGTTCCAAATTTCCTGCTTTTTACTTCTTTCGCAACAGATACAAGAACCTCATAAT
>JAATVK010000162.1 GCA_014523485.1 Nitrososphaerales archaeon TH5894 | reverse complement strand
TCTTTGTCTGATTTCCAATCATCATCGGCGCCATCATCATACAGGGCATTGTCATATTTTGTGCCATTCCCATCATTGGTCCCATCATCATACCCACACCAGTCTTATTCATCTGTTCCATCATCATTTTCTGCATTTGGCTTGAGTCCATCATCATAGGTCCCATTCCCATCATTGGTCCCATCATCATACCCACACCAGTCTTATTCATCTGTTCCATCATCATTTTCTGCATTTGGCTTGAGTCCATCATCATATTCTGATTCTGCATTTTCGTCATGTTATTCATTTCGTCATTCATAGAAACTTGAGAATTTGCAAATACCCATTGTATATCTTTATAACTAGCAAGAAAAACTATTGCACTAAATAAAGATATTATAAATAAAAGAATCAAATATTTGTTGTTGTTTCTGTTATTCAAATCGATATTCATTGAATTAACAAAAAACTATGATATATAAAAAGATGTATTTTTTATCAATTAATATTATACTTAAATATATTTAGAAAGGAGATCTTTTATCTTCATTATTTATTTTCTTTTTTTATTCTTCAAACTCTATCTGCCACATCATTTTTATTAAAAAACCAATCTACCCATATTTTTTGGCTCTTTTAGTTTTAAGATAATATTCTCACCTCCTTTAATCTAAAATCATCATTATTATTTGCTATAGTGTCATTATACATAGATATAAAGAATTGTATCCAGTTATGTACATGTAATAGATTTCATCAATCTTTTTGTTGCATACATGGATAATAATCATCAAAACTTTCAATTCTATCTTTGAAGTATTGGTTTACTCGTTCAATCAGACTTTTCTCTATTGAAGAATACAGATAGCGTTTGAATTTCAGTACATTACATGCTTCATTATACCGTGTACCACCATCTGTGTAAATTATATGTCTGCCATATATCACAACTAGAGATCAAATTAAATCATATAGTGATATTATCAAAATATTATTATAGTAAATAATATTTTTACTTGACATGAAATTTTAATGAAATCTTGATATACAAAAATTTTCTTAATTTAAATTGTTTTTATAAATTATAATAGTATTAGTGTTAAATGAATTCTTTTATGTTGTAGTTTTTTTCTCAATGACTTGGTTTATTCGGAGTTCTTTCATCTTGGTTTGCAAATCAGCTACTCTTCTTTCTAATTGTGGTACATTCAGAAAAGTCAATATGGTTTATCTTTATTTAGAAGTTGTATAAACCCAGAATACTAGGAATCTGTTCAAATCTCATTCCCTTTCATGTTAATCATAGATTTTTCATAATAATAAAACCATACCAATAAAATTGAGGACTTGCATAATATTTATCTTAAAATTATATCATATAATATAGAAATAATAAATTTTAAAGTTTCAAGAGTTGATATTAATCTATACATACTTGCAATACAATCAAACCATAGTCTCCTACTACTACTCGCTCCTTTAAAGAGTATAGTTTTTGTTCTTATTATTATCTACAAAGTAAAATCAGAAAATTATATATTACTTTAGGCTGATAATATTTATCAATAATCTCCAATAAATAATGATTTATAGTGATTAATGCAATTTGAATACAATAATTATATATATTTATATTAAGGAACTTTAAAATAATTTTAAATATTTTCTTGCAAGTCTCAAATGGTTTTTTGCTTCTCTTTGGAAAGGGATTTTCTTTTTAGAATTAATGTCAAATTCTGTTGCACGGAAGAGAGATACTTTAGTTCTAACGCATGCCTTGTAACACATCATAAAATAAACGAGATTAATAATATTTTTATCATTACTATTTTTAATGTATTGCGAAATGAAATATTCTCGTAAGTGTTTTTGGCGATGATAATCTAGATCCATTGCTAGATGTGCTACATCTTCTACAACATCTGCATATCTTAAAGAATCGTTAAATTCGATTCTATCATATAAATAAAATCTATTCCCAATAATGAAAATATTCTTGAGATAAAGATCTCCGTGAATGTCACGGATCTTCGATTCCTTTATACGAAGATTAAATAAATGGTAATTATCTTTTAAAAAAGAATTCAATTTAAATTCAAAGATGGGATCAATTTTTGCAAGTTTGGAAAGTGTTTCGAAATTCTCATCAAATTTTTTTTTCAAAAGCTGTGGAAGAGCAAATTTTGAAATTTTGTTATTTGTTGGAGCATTATTATGAAATTTCACAAGAATATCTACAAAGGACTTTATAGTTTTTTTATTTATACTTCCTGATTTAACTAAATTGTCCATCCTAAATCTTTGTGGAATTTCTATCATTTTAACAGCATATTCTAAGGGTTTTCCTTTTTCATCCAAGTCAACAAATCTGATAATACCATTTTTTTGGATGATTTTTACAACACTTTGATACATATCCCCACACAATAGTCTGTTTAACTCGTATTCCTTTTGACAGAATTTTTTTCTCAACCCAAGTGTGGAAAAATCGAGAATATTACCAAATTTTACTTCTTTCTTAATTTTATATACAAAAGACCCTGTGAGTAATAGCCATGAAATATGAGTCTCTAGTACTTTAATCCTATATACAGAATGAGAATACGCAGTACTTTTTTTTAACTGTAGAATGATATTTTGTTGATCAAAGTTCATTATTTTGTAATCTATTTACAACTTCTGCTATAGTATTCTTTAAAGATTGACTGGTATCAATTATGATATGTTTTTCTTTAATTGGTTCATAAATTTTTCTTATTTTTTGATAAATAGATATATCTGCGTCAGAATAATCATTTTTTCTATCCTTTAGTCTGGAAATCACTAATTCTTCAGGACAAACGCATTCAATAATTTTGTATTGGCCTTTTCTTAAGTTCAGTCTTGTTTTAACATCTTCTCTAGATTGGTGATTATAAAAGGTAGCATCAAGAATACAATTTACCTTAGCATTATGAAGATATTTAGCTATCAAGATGAATATTTTATAGATTGTTCTCTTTTCTTCGTCTCCATAACTAGGTTTGTCAATGAATTCTTTTCTAATTTTATCTGTGGACAAAATTACAGCATTAATCAAAGGAGCAAGTTCATGAGCTACTGTGGTTTTTCCAACCCCAGGATAACCACAAATTAAGATAATCAATTTAGAAGAAATTATTTTTTATTAGATTTATTATGTTATTCTTCCCAGTACTTACCATATCTTATCATAGCTTTTGAAAGAAAATTGTTTTCTTTATTTTTTTCATGAAAGTATTTAAGTATATCTGTTATAGTTACGATTCCAGATAATGTCTTACCTTTAACTACAGGCAATCGCCTAATTTTATTTTTTACCATTTTTACAGATACATCATATACATAAGTATTTGTCTCAATAGTAATTAATGGCTTTGACATAATTTCAGTTGCTTTAGTATGTTTGGGATCTTTATTATCTGATATTACTCTTCTCACAATATCTCTTTCAGTAATTATTCCAATTGGATAATTTTGGTCATCTCGATTAATAATTATGATTGAACCTACTTTTCTTTCTTTCATTAAATTGGATATCTTAAAAATAGAGTCAGAAGAATTAGCCACTACTAACGGAAGAGGAGTCATGATTGTATCAATCAATATGGTTTCTGCCTCTTTTTCGTTAATGTTAATCAAATTATTATTAACAATATTATTGATTCTCTATTAAGTATTACTATCTGTTAAATGGTATATGAAAAATGAAATTTGTTTAACTATATGTTACCACCTTGTAACAATAATATATATTAATATAAAATATATTTTAATACTATCTACATCATAGTATTTGAAAATGTACACCAAATAATATCTCGTTTAACCATTTAATACATTTTATCTAATATCCCATTCAGATAGTCTATTTAATAAAGTAGTTAAACTATTTTAAAATTGGAAATTAATTTATATTTATTTCAATATTTTCGGCATCAAAATGGGCCTGTTTAATATTATCTTCGAAATTAATTATATATATAAATTTAGAATTTTTTTATTAAATTAACTATTAATATTATTATATTAAACTGATGTCAAGTTCTTTCAAATGTAAAATAAAAACTATCTTACAAAAATCATAAGCAGATCTTAATGTAACGACAACAGAATACATTCAGCAAATAATAATAGTCTTTAACTTAATTAATTCTATATTATGAATGTAAATTTAATAATGAATAATGATTATACTACTGCAAATTTAAATTAGCGTATAAGATCCTCAATTTATATTATAATTAATGATATTTGGTCATATAATTATAAATGCTTAGAGTTAGAATAGGAAATAAAAGTCTTGCTTATATATTTGGCATGATTCACAAATATTTTAATTTTGGATCTTATAAAAAAAGTTATTCATATCAAAACATTGGAATCAATACCTAAATATGATTGAATATCAACTACCACAAATTGGAAAATTCCTCAAAAAATAATACTTATAATTATGAACCTAAGAATAATTCCTCTCCACATAATTCTTCTGAATTAGCTGTTATTGTATGTACCAAAAATTCTGGAAGTACAATTAAGAATCTTTTGTCAAATATAAAGCAAAGTTCTTT
>JAATVK010000161.1 GCA_014523485.1 Nitrososphaerales archaeon TH5894 | reverse complement strand
CTAACTCTTCCCCTTATGATAAATTCTCAGTAGGGTCATTATTATCTGTTTTTTTATCTGAAGGTTTATGTTTCCATTCTGCCAAATTGGCAGATGGAATATGATAATAAAGTTTGTTACTGAAACTGAATAAGTAATCCAGTTTTTATTACAATGCATTTTAAATTTTATCGTCAATAGCTATTCTTGCTTGCCTTCCAAGTCTGTAATTTATTTTATCAATGATAGACCTTCGAGAACACTGGAAACGAGTTTGTGGGCTATTGAACCATCCGAATCAAAGTTGGGATTGAATATAGTAATATCCATCCCAACAGTACGATCTGATGCACCTATGATTTTTAAAAGCTCGCTCAGTTCATAGAAACTTAAACCGCCATTTAGACGATAATCTACTGCTGGCATGATCGAGTCATCCAGTACGTCAGCATCGATATGGATCCAAAATCCAAGTAGTTCATCCTTCAAAAGCTTCTTAACAGCCTCTGACGCAGCAATAGTAATTCCTAATTCTTTCACGTATGTAAGATCAAATGAATTAATTCCAGTATTTCGAACATCTTGACTTCCAAAACTTGCGGCTTGTTCTCCATCACGGTATCCAAATAGAATTATGTCTTGATCTCGGACAAGTGGCTTGAGATTATTTATATTACTCAGTACATCTGGACCTCTACCAGATACAATGGCAAGATCCATATCGGCAACCTCTCCTGTTAAAGATGCTTCTGGTTGATAAAAATCAGCATGCCCATCTATAAAGAATAATCCATATCTTCCCAAACGGCGTAGGGCTAGGAGATTCCCAATAAGTATGCTACAGTCACCTCCTAGTACAATTGGGTATCGCCCCCTACGAATCACAGAAGAGACTCGGTCTGCAAGCTGTGCCGAAAATGTTTTGATGGAGTGAGGATTAAGCAGAAGTGTTACTTTGTCACGTTCTGAATTATAAGGCAAAGGAGAAACTCGTCCTGCGTAATCAGCATTTAATCGTTCCATCAGACCTGCTGCTTTCAGCGCCTCCGGTAGATATTCTACTCCTGTCGGTCGTAATCCTAGAATTGAAGGAGCATCTATAATTGTAAAGCGTGATGGCAAAGTTATCTACCTAAAACCAATCCAAAAGAGATGCCCTTACTAATTTCATAAAATCTTTCCTTTGCTTTCATCTTTTTTCTGGCTGACTTAAAATAATGGACTAGTACGCAAACTAGCATTAGCCTTATAAAGCCGGATCAGGACCAATCTTCACAAGCATTTTGCCAAAGTTTTCTCCTTTGAAAAGTCCAAGGAAAGCTTTTGGTGCATTCTCTAGTCCTTCTGCCACTGTTTCTTTCCACTTGATCCTTCCTTCGTTAACCCATTTGGCCATAACAGCATGAAACTCATTTAGCATATTATAATGATCTCTTACAATAAACCCTTGAAGCTTGACTCGATTTGTTATAGCCAACATGAGATTAGATGGACCAGGAAGTGGAGAACTAGAATTGTATTGTGATATCATACCACAAAGCACTATTCTGCCAAATGTTTTCATATTATCTAGAGCTGCTTCTAGTTGTTTTCCCCCTACATTATCAAAGTAAATATCAATTTTATTCGGACAGATTTTTAGGAGATGTTCAGATATATCATTCACTTCCTTATAATTAAAGGCATAATCGATTCCCACTTGGTCAACAAGCCACTTTACTTTCTCTTCTGAACCAGCGCTCCCTATAATATGACAACCTTTGGTCTTTGCGATTTGGCATACAACAGAACCTACTGCACCTGATGCAGCTGACACAAATACTGTATCACCATCTTTAACCTCACCAATCTTTAATAGTCCTACATAGGCTGTAAGACCTGTCATACCAAATGGTCCAAGGAATGACTGAATTGGCGCTATGGTGTGGTTGACCTTGATAACATCTGAACCATTGGACAACCAATATTCACGCCAGCCAAGCATTCCTAAAACATATTCACCTACAGAAAACTGATTATTTTTTGATGCTATAATCTGACCTATACATGCTCCTTCTAAAGGCTGACCTAGTTTAAAAGGTGGTATATAGCTATTAACGCTTTCCCTCATGCGACCCCGCATATATGGATCTACGGACATCCATATGTTACGTACCAAGAATTCTCCTTCTTTTGTTGGTTCTGGAATACGAACTTGTACAAGTTTGAAATTATTTTCTGTGGGCATTCCAGATGGGTATTTGGTTAGACAAATCTCGTGGCTAACCTTTGTTCCAGCCATATATTATCTTGTTGAAATGAAGTTAAATGATTTTCTGTGAGTATGAAAAATTTATGAATACTAAGTTATTCTTGATTGATGGTTACAGTATCTTCTGTACAGAGTATTAACTAAGCTTACTAAGCTAGCATTTAGTAGCCAATTATAGGCTTGAAGCATGGGGGAATGTGATAATTCAAAGAAAAAAACCGTGAAATATAATATTATAAATATATTTATCTTTGTTAATAAATCTAAAAAATGGTCATAAGTTACGTTTATACTTCTAATAAATAAATAGAAGTTTTTTAGATAGAGTGTTTGAGTCCTGATCCTGATATTCTCATTACTAAATACCTCTTTATTTCTTTTCTAAAACTTCTATATCACTTTTTGAGCTGCAACAAATCAAGAGGTAAAACACTTCTAGTCTGAAGGGCGTTGGATCAGTTTACCTCTATTTATATTGGTAACCTATTTGATATTAATCATTAAGCACTTATAAAAATACAAAAGAATATCATAAAGAAATAGGACTAATATAAATAAGTAACAAATAGTTTATGGAAATTAATGATAATGCAACTATTTATTGTGCAAGTCAACTCATAGAAAAAAAGGCCTTTAATATGGTGATAAGGGCTTAATTAGCCTAACTTGTGTCACTTATAAAAGAGGTACGAATTAATTTCTGTTCTCTTATTTTTTCTATTTTCACAAATTCTAAATATATGAACTGCTTGATAAGAAATTCCCTTTCCTGTTGAAGAAAGAATAAATAAGTGACCTATATTTATGACAGTTATATTTATTATAGGAACAAACCATTAGAAATAACTCATTCTCTTGTTCAAAGTAAAATTTACATTAAAAGAAGAGAATAGCAAAAGAAAAATGGTTAGTGTTTTAAATAATATTATCTAATTATATTTATGCCTTATTTATGTTATCATATTTTTGTATAGTGACGTTCCTCTCTTTAGGACTAAAGAAAAAATCAATGACACAGCTGACAGCATCGCAGCAGTAAAGAAGATCATATTGAACGATTCGGGAGAAGGGTACAAACCAACAATACCATCTATAGAAATATGAAAATTATGCATGTATGTTCCAGCTAAGGCAGGACCTATAGCCATTCCAATGAATGAAAGTAGTGCTCCTATCGCTGTCGATATTCCCATAAACTCTTTTGGAGCTGAAGAAACGATCAAGTTCCATAGAGCAGTTATTGTCAGTGCTAGTCCTATCGCAATTATTGTGAGATTTATAGATACCAAGAGTCCCGTAGAGTGCAGCATCAAGAGACCACTCGCTCCAGCAATGCTGATCGCACTTCCTAGCACAGTCGGCATTATTTTTCCAAGTTTAGATATAATGTAAGATGTTGAACTAGAGAATATTAAGAATACCAACATAAACGGAAGCTGGACATAAGCCGCATATACCGCATCTCCTCCAAAACCTGCTGGTTGAGGGCTTCTTACTAATTGCACTATCGTAGGATAGACCAGAAATATTGTAGTTCCAGTAACTATCATCATGATGTAGGATGGCAACAAGATTCTTTGCTTTAACAGCCATAATTCAATCAAGGGCATCTGGGTCCTTTTTTCTATAAAGATAAATAGAATCAAAGAAGCTGTTGATGCGATAAAAAAAATTCCTGCAATTGCCATCGAATTTTGTAATGAGTCACTATTTTCTATGAATGTGAGTGCAATCAAAAAAGATGTTATCGTAGCTGAAAGTGCTATTGCACCTTTGATATCTATCATAGACTTTCTTCCGTTGATGACATGTTTTCTACTACTACTATTATCATTTACAGATGACTGTAGATGCCGTTGTTCTTGTTGCTGCTTAGTCTTATTATTAGGAGGAACAAATTTGGCAATCATGAAAGTTATAATCATTGCTACTGGAATTATAAAGAGGAATGTAGCATGCCATCCAAAATTCTGTATTATACTGGCACCTATTAGTAATCCTACAACAGATCCACCAGAAGCTGCAGTACTGAACACACCAACTGGCATAGCAAGTTTCTCAGGTGGAAACGAATCTCTGATAATACTAAAAGCTACAGGAACTGCCGCTAAGCCTACACCCTGAATTATTCTGCTAACGAGAAGAAAAGATATGTTTTCGGAAAATCCTCCTGCAACAACACCTACTACGTACAATATAAGCAATATTAGCAGTACTTGCTTGCTTCCATAGATATCTGAAAGCTTGCCTGCAATCGGTGTCATAACAGCAGCTACAATGAGATATGCACTGAATATCCAGGCTGCAGTGCTATATGGTATGTTAAAATCTTGCATAATCTCAGGAATAGCCGGCAGTAACATAGTTTCTGAGAACATTATTACTAAAAGAGTACTGCTAAGTAAAACCAGAATAAATTTCGCTGAACGACTATAGATTACTGCTGTTTTTGTTATGCTGTGCTTTTCTATCCATTTTGGTCTTCTTTTCTTTTCCTCTCTCATTTCAGAAATTATAATTTCAGAATATATAAATTCAGAAGGTTACAAAATGATATGTATTATTTTACTTAAACATTTTCAATATCTTTGTCAAATTATTTTTCCTCTTGCTCCAGTTGATCCATTTCTTCAGTCATATGAATGATAGAATCTGTCTTCATTGTGTTTGTTATTCTCAGTTTTGTTGTATTCTGAGTTATTAAACACAATCAGATTATATAAAAGATACTATGTTATATATTATTTGACCTTGTAAAATAAATATAATAAAGTAAATATTGTTTTTTCATTAATTCATTTTGCAAATTTTTATATTTTTAGGAAAGCTTTTAACATCAGGATCTTTACTATAATAAATAACTTTTTAGTAAATTTATTTAAACAATTTGGTTATGTGAATATTTTTGCAGGGGAAAATATTCAGGAATTCTAATTGGTGAAAGGACTAATCTTCGAAGTCTTGTTCTTGGCTGGAACATACAATTTAAAAAATACAAAAACAAGAAGGAAAAAAAAATAGTTAACTAGACAATTAGTGTGTAATTGAATATATGAAGAAATATAATATCAAAAAATAGAAATAAAAATCATTTAAAGATAATATAAAGAATATAAGGATATTATTATATCATATGCAAATTGAAAGAATAAAAAATGGAAAATACTAACTAAAATATATGTAGTTAATTTTATGACTCTTATTTATGAAACATATCTAGAATTTATAAGCAAATAATACAGACACTACAAAAAATTTTTTAATTTAATCAAGACTTATAGCCAAAGCGTGACTACGTTATGAGGGTTATTGAAATCCAAGGAGGCCTATTTGATTTGCTGCCAACTTTATGTATTTGTCTTGTTGTTGTTGAGATAATAAATGAGGATATTGTCCTGTATCTTCATAACCCATATTACATGTAATAAGGGGAAGAGCATTTATAGCAAATTTATTCAAAGAACGGTTATTTGATTGTTCATTTTGAAATTCGGGTTTAGACAATTCTTCAGTAAATTTGCCATTCATATTCATAAAATAGTCTACACATACAGCAAGATTATTTTTTTCTTTTCCTCCTTCTCCTTCTATCCTTTTTTCTGTCTGAGCAAATACAGCAGTTTGACTGACTAAAACAATTGTAAAACTTATTGGTATTACTAAACTATTTAATAATAATAATTTCATATTATGATAAATGAACAACTATTGTTATTCTAATAAAGTTTTTTTTTATATTTATGTTGTGTCAAAATTTAATTGGAGTGTTTAGAATTTCTCTTTTTTCTCTTTAATTAGAGGAACAATTTTTTCCATTATTATTTTGTCAAAATTATATTCATCAAAATCCATAGTCAAAAGTAAATAATAGTTTTCATTTATTGGAATTAAACATCTGCTCATTTTTTTATATCTCCTAAACGTATAAGTTAATTCACCTATTTTAGGCTCGAATTTTAATCTAGTTTTATGTCGAGTTATTGTATTTATTGCAAATTCGTGATTTTCTTCAATACTAAGGAATGGTTTCAATCCTTGTCTATCTCGTTCATTTATAATAATACCGTTTTGATCAGTTATTCCTACCCATCTTATAGATCTGTCAGAATTCAATATACTTTGGGTAAAACCATAAAGGAATTTAGTATTATCGATTATGGGATCGCTTTCAGACATAGGTATGTTTAATAAGTAATTTTCCATTGTAATAAAAAAGTTATCTTATTATATTCAGTAAAAAATTAACTAGTATAGAATTTAATTTTCTAAATTAATTCTTGGATTTATTTACTTTTTCATAAGAAATCTATTTCCTTTTCTAGGATAAAGATATTATTCACTAATTCGTCATATTTCTGTTCAACTATTTTATTCTATAAAATATGTTTACTATTTTTTCTAATTTTTCTATTTCCTTTCTTATATTCTCATATTTACGAAAAGTCTTTTGTTGTCTAACGTAAATGTACCAACTGATTATAGCACCGATTAATGGTTCTATGCTATCTATATGTAGATATAGTTAGAAGCTATATTAAATAGTTCACCTGCTTCATTACAATTTATTGCTTCTACAGATTCCCACATTAAGAATAATTCTATTAACACATTAGGTGGATTTGATACATAATTTTTATGAGTTCTTATAGAATATTATTCTTTTATACGTGTGATATTACCTATATGTTACCAACTGATTCGTATGTGCCAACTGGCATCACAGGTGCAGTAATAGCCATACCGTACTTTATTTGTTATTTTTTCGGTGTAGTATAAGTAGTGAGAGGTAGACTACGGTGGCAATCAAGTAATTAATGGAGTAAAAAATTCGTTCTTATAAAATGATAGATACCATTCTATTGTTGTTGATATCTCTTAGTGAATTTATTTCATTGTAGAAACAATCTTCTTTAGCCTTTGTTTGTATTTTAGAGCATAATTATAAATTATATCTGGATATTTAGGATGAGGTTCATTTATTTTATCATAACATTCTATTTCACCTTTACATTTTAATTCATATGGAATTCTATTCCACCATCCCTCTTCGTCATTATCAACATCATTATGCATCAGACACATTAATTCTGGTAGCCTTAAAATGTACTTGTTGTAAAAATTACATATCTACAGTATTTTTTGTTGAGTACCCACAAATATATAATAGTCAATATTATTAATACAATAGTGATTTTTTATTCAATATCTATAATGAGATTTTGTTAAATTTATAAATCGCCTATATTAAGACTGAGCATAATACTAGTATCGAGTCCATAATAAGGAGTAAAAGTATCAAGTCGTACTCTTCATACTATGATCAATTCCATTCAGACTATGACAAGTTATTATTAATCTTAATATTTTTATTAGTCGGTTAACATTGTTCATCAAATAATAAATATTCTGTATAATAGAAAAAAATTACGTTAAAAAATTGAAGGATGACAAATAAATT
>JAATVK010000160.1 GCA_014523485.1 Nitrososphaerales archaeon TH5894 | reverse complement strand
TTTTACATGGTTGAAATCTTTACAAAGCATGGAACAGATGAAGAAGCAAAAAGAGAATTTATAATCAGAAAAACAGGAATGGCACCAGCTATATATGATAAAGGTACTCATTATGTAACCAATCAGAGACTTACACTAGAAATACTCAATGAATTAGCTGAGCCAGAAGATGTCATAAAGATTACTGGTGATTTTACAGGTAATTTATCAGGGGTAGGTGCATCGCATTCTTGGAGAGAGACAAGAGGCGAATGATCAATGAATCTTAAATTAATTGAATTTTATAATGAATTGGTGAAAGAAAAATAAAGATAATTATAAGTTTATTTTTTAATTAATGATAATACCTGACTAATTATTTTTTCATGGTCAGCATCTACCTCAGTAGTTACTAAAAGAAGATGATCATTTTCTAGAGGGATAGTGATACGTTTTATTTTTTCATATGCAGCCATAGCATATTGTCCTTTTCCAATCTTTGATGCAAGAGAATTACGCAAAGACCATCTGGCTAATGCCTGGATATTCGATCTTTTAGTCTCTTCTGGGGACAATAAATTCGTAATTCCTTCTCTTTGACCACCATATTTGATTTCACCCGAATCATCACATACAGCTGCAAATCTCACTTTCTGATCCAAATTCATGATATCCTTAGTTAGAGAATTATAATCCATGATGGAGAATAATAGGACTAATCTTATAAGCTTTGTTTAATTTATGATATACTTATACATAATTTGTATTTTTATAGAAAGTAGATCTTTAAAAATGAATAGTTAAAATGATAATGCAGAATAAAAGATTTAATAATTAAGTAAAAATTTATTTATTGACAAGATTATTTTTTCTTGCATTTAAAATCATCTTTCTCTAAAGAATGGGGAGATTTATCATTTTTATTGAATTTCCAACTATTAGCATATTTGACAGAGTCTAATTCACATGCCGATATTTTTGTTACGATTTCATCTACATTGGGGGACATCAAAGTACCTTTAAAGGTTGCATGTCCTAACCCAAGCGCATGCCCGATTTCGTGTTTGGCAACATGTTCTAAAGTACGTTTATCTAATGTAAAACCATATGATTTTTTTGAGATCGAAATATCTACCTGATCAATAAATCCCAAATAATCGAAAAATGTCACAGTTTTTCCAACTTTTTTTCCTTTACCCTTTTTAAATTCAATTTCTACATCGGCCTCAGAATCATCCTTTATATATTTGAATTCTACACCGCCAAGCGCCTTTTCCCAATCTTTAATAGCTAGTTTGACAATTTTTGCCATATCCGATCCGCCATTCTTAATAGAAAAAGTCAATATTCCGTCGTCTAATGAGTTACCCCATGCACAACACAATTCAATCTTTTTCTTTGAAGAGGAATCCCCTTTTTTTGCGAAAGCTAGATCCGCGGGAAATATTACTATTGTCAACAGAAGAAGGATTGATATTGTTGAAGCAAGATAAAATCTCATCTTAACGAATCACTTTGTTTAAGGTATAACGGATTACAGTGTATGAAATAGTACATTTAATTCTTTCTATTATAAAATTCCTATCATTGATAAATATAGGAAGATTAAATTTAGATTTCATACATAAAACTTTCACTATACAATGTAGCATATGATTATATTCTATTTGTAATATTTATCGAATTTCCTTATATATTCTCTATTTTTGTTCTAAATTAAATTATAAGAAAATAATAAGAAACTTTATCCTATAAGATTTATAGGAGTTTAGAGTTCACAAATATCATTGTTATCCGATTTGAACTAAAGGATAAATTCAAACCTATCTCTAGATCTATTTATTTTTATTACTTTCTTGATAACCTACAATAGATTGCTTGTGCTATGGATTTGGAATATTTAATTATAAATTCATATATTTTGAAATCATTCTGTTATTTTTTGACTTTCATTAATTTATATAAAATTCCCTGGTTTAGTCGATAGGGTATTTCTTCAGGTTATAACCTAGAAATATTGATTTTTTTTTAGTAGAATAGGTTTATCTTAGATGAGAGAAGATAATCATATTACTTTTTTTTATAAAATTGTATTAGTGATTATGAAAATACATTAAGATATCAAATTTTATAATTGATTCAGTCACGGATATTTAATTTAGATCATACTAATTATAGATTAACTAAGTTGTAAATAAATATATAATTACAATAAAGAATCCAAAAACTAGGTTTCTAGATATTCCTATGAATTCTCTTTGTAAATTTAGATTGATCATTTTCTCTTTTTTTTCTCTTTTTCTTTTTTAGTATAATTCAAGTTTGATTTACTTCCCAGGTTTAAAGAATATGCTAGATAAATGAAAAGACCAGTGATAATAATGAGTAAAGCGTAGTACGCTATGGTATCGCTGTTTAAATAACTCCCATAAGCCATTACAGCAACACCGATAAGTAATATAATGATGCCTATCTTGACAGGATTTGAAAAATTTTTCATGTTTTTTTATTAACTTTCTCAGTTATTTATTTATAGACACTAAGCAATGAGAATTACCTGATTGGCATTCCTAGAATACTAGTATTTTATCATAAGTAACCGCTGAATTAATGTAATAACTTTAAATTGTTATAATATATTTTTAATATAAGATCTTAAAGTGTAAAATAATTGTAGTTAAAAAAAGAAAAAATTAAAACTTAAACTAACTCTTGATTTGAAGATGGTTAAAAAAGTATAGAAAAAGGTTATAGTATAATTAAATATGAAACAACATTTTCTATTAGAATAATAACAACAGACCGATCTACAGACAAATCAAAAAATAATTGATAAATATTACTTTAATTGTAATGTAATATCCATATCAAGACAAATAAAATAATCAAATTTAAATTTGCAATTATTTAGAAATTGATACATGATATCTGCTCTTAGTTATAAGATTAATATAGGTTTCAATAGAATTTAACAAATTTTCATATTCCTCTTTATTTTTTGCTATTTCGCTTTGAGAGTCTTTTATGTATGATTCAATGTAATGAAGTTCTTGATTATAGTTTGCATATTTTCTTTTTAATTCATTTAATTTAGAAATAATCTGCATATTCTTATTACTATTTAATTTTTTAATTTCACTATTCAATTTTTCTTCCTTTTGTTTATAATCTGGTAACGAATTTATTATATTATCAAAATAAGTTTCTATTTTCTCTGATTCTTTTACTATAATTTTACCTTTACTAATCGAATTTTTAACTTCATTTATTAAATCCAAATAAATAGGAAAATCTTCAAATATTTTCCATGGTTGTTCTGTCATTATTTCAATTCTTTGAACAATTAATCTATTCAATCCATAAGAATATTTATTCATCGCTCGACTCACCCTGCTAAAAGTATTAATTAACTCTTTATGCAGATTATCTCTTTCGAGGTCGAGAGTTTGTATTTTTTTTAATACATCTCTTGATTCTGTATATTTTTTTGAATCAGTTAGATCGTTTATTTCCCTATTCAATTTGTTAATTTTGAGTTTTAACTCATCTAATTGTAATTGTCTTGTTTTGAGTTTATCTTCCTCCAATTTAATCAATTCATTTTTTTGTATTAGCGCATCTATATTGTCTAAACAATTTTGAAGAGGTTGTCTTTCATTTTCAAAATTTTCTATTTCATACTTACATTGCATTGATAATGAGGAAATATTTTCGAACTCTGTTTTAAGTTTATCAGCATATTTACTTATAAAAAAATTGAACACTTTTTTGTGGGACTTGCTAACTTCTGAAAATCTATTAACCATCGAATCCAATCTTTCATGTAATTTAATAACATCATTAAGAGTTGTAGGAGGAGGAATATTGGAAGAAAGTTCCTTTCGTATCGAATTTATTACCATTTTTTTTGAATTTACTACTACTGATTCAAAACTACTTTCATGAACATCGATCTTGGTAGATTCTAAATCTGAAATTATGGATTCGATGTTTTCTATAGGTTTTTGGGTTAGATGCCTTATTTTATCAATTCTTCCAGTAAGGATTTTAGTTTGGTTTTGATCAATTTTTTTAATTATATCCTTTGCTTCAACTATTGAGATTGTTGTTCTATCTTCAGTTTCTATAGTTTTTAGTAGGTCTATTTTATTATGATATTTTAGGTTTCTTTTATCTTTATCAGATTTCTTTTTAAATATATCGAAAAAAGGTGCCAACAATTAATATGATAACAACAATAAGAAAAATCTTTTTATTTTAAAAAACTCATGGATTAAATAGATTTTTAAAGTCGTTTTCTAAAGAATTTTTAATCGGATATAGATAGGAGAAATATACTTTTATAGGTAAATAGTCTAGCAAGATTCCTGTGAATATTGAGAACAATGACAAATCTGATAATGGTATTTTATTTATATTTATTTCTTTATCAGTTTTTTCAGCTACTATAGTAAGTTATCTTATAGACCTAAAAGTTGATTTGTTTTTTATCCATATTATAGTATGGATTGTTAGTTTTTTTATTTATTTTATAATATTTAAAAGTAAAATAATTCACTCTCTCTACATAATACGAAATAGAATCAGAAAAAGTACCGGTTGGTCACCAATCATCAAATTGATAAATGGACTGTGCTGGGCTGCTCCTTTCGGCTTAGGAGCAATAATTCCTTCTTATCATGAATATTTAATTTTGGCAGGCATTGGTTTAGGAAATCTATCTACATTCATTATATTTATGATAAACAATAAAATTAAAAATATGGATCAATTCATTGTAGGATTAATTTCTCTAATGTCCATTGGAATAATTATTTTACTCTATAATGATAACATAATTACAAAATCTTCAGGAGATTTTTTAGCTAGAATCTTAATATCTGTTGCTTATGGAATCGGAGGTATATATTCATCTATAGTGAAAACAGAATAAGAATTTAATTTTCTTTAACACTCAAAATTAGAAAGGTTAATAGAAAATGTTGAATATGGTTTTTATCGAGAAACTTGTTTTTTATTATATACAATTATTTTATGGGTTTTATGTAATAGATTGATTATTATTTTAAATGTTAGTGGATATTAAAGAAAGAAAATAAAATAAAATGTAAAAAAAATCTTAAATTTTATTACAACTATTAAATTTTTCTCTGTTGAAACCTAATTGAAGTTACTAATTCAGTAGATTTTTTGAACTAGATTTTATATTTACAAAAAGTTTAATCACAAGGAGTAATATATTGTTCTTTTGTTTTTGTACAGTACCTATATGATTATAAAACTTCAAAAACTCTATGGTATTAGTCACTAAAATAACTCTATAAAACTTAAAACTAATGTATTTAATTATCTTTCTCGTATAGTATTTGTTTAAGGTTATCCTAGCTTTCAATTACATGGGTGTCAGAGGCTACAATAACACCCTGGAGCGAATGATGATAGAGATTTGTAGCAATTATAGTAAAATCTGAAACAATAAAACCTTTAATTTAAAAAATTCCAGTATTATGTTAGGGAATATCCGATGATTTTACACTATTTTGTATTTGAAGAAGATAACAACAGGTAGCCATCGGTATTTATATTTGGACGTATATACTTCTCCCAATTAAAGTGAATAGATATGATACTTTAGGTATACAAATACAACCTATGTTAAATCCATGAATAAATTGAATTCTATGGATAAGTTGTATAGAATCTATTGTAATATGTACTCCTTTCACATAGAGGGATTATTTTAAAATAGTTATTATCAATTCTTTCAATTAGAGAATTGAAAACATAACTATATCCTATTTTTGCTCATGTATTCAAAAAAAGAAAGAATTATATTAATGGGCAAAAATGATTACGGTTATAAATGGTATTGGAAGTATGATAATATGAAACAGCTTTTGCATGACCGACTACTTTATAAATATTCATACCACATCCAAAAAGAATGAGAAATAAAGACTCAATTCAAAATCTAATTATCACACCATTTTAAATTATGATTTATAATATATAATTTCATTGATCTTTACCAAAACAAATGTAATACTTTGTATTGCAAATAATCTTATTTTTTTATAAATAATGTAATTGACTTTCTAGTATATTTCACTTTATGAATTTTAATTTCGGTAGTGGAATAAAAAAATTTTATTTTGATCCTTCAGTATATTGAAATTTATAAATTATTTTATTAATTTTAGTGTATTATACAAATTAATAGATTAGTACTTTTAATGTTAATAAAAACATTAGATCTTAGCCACATATTTCTTAGTCTAATAGTACAATCTTATTTCTGATGATTCTCGGACCTTAAATAGGTTCCAATATCTAGTAAAGTATCTATTGTTACTATTCCATTAGTCTTAATTTTAGTTGTATGAAATCTAGCCCTACCAATTCCTAACAATTCTTTTGATCTATTTAATATTAAAAGTATTGAATTTTCTACAATTTTCTGTGAAGCATAAAGAATGGAGTTACCAAAAATATCTCTACCATAGAGAATTAATTTTTCTCCCTGACAATCTACTATAACATATAAAAAACTATTACTAAGTTTAGCTACAAGATCAAAGAATGTTATCGAAGGTATAAATTTTTTTTTTTGAATGTTACCTACTTGTAATCCTCCATAAAAACTATAAGGGTAAAATATCAATTTTTTTAAAGCTGACGGAATAATAAATATACATTTCACATTGTCCTCATACTCGTTTAGTACAAATACCTTGTCTTTAATAAAATTAAAAATCCCCCATTTGTTAAATTCTCGTCGTATTATAGTGTTTTCTTCTCTTGTTAACTCTCTAATCATATCATTTCTAAAGATTATTTACTCGAATTTTCGCTATGAAAAAGCCTGCTGTATTGTGAATGTGAGGATAGAATCTTTTTGTCAATTTGATGGATTTATCCATAACTTTATTTCCAAATTTTATTAAAGAATCTATACCATAATCAATAGATTCAAGAGTAATATCAAATTTTTTAATAATAGAATTTATTATAAACTCATTTTCTTCAGGAGCTAATGAACATGTTGAATAGACTAACAATCCTCCAGGCTTCACTACCTTCAGAGCCGACTCTATCAATTTGGATTGCCTAGTACTACAAAATTGGATGGTTTCTTTGGAATATGTATTTTTTCTTAAAGGATCTTTGTGTATTATTCCATCACAAGAACATGGGGCATCAAGTAACACTTTATCGAATTTAAAATCATAATTCATTATTTTTTCTCCCTTTAAATTCCAAATGACTGTGTTCATTACTCCACATCTGGCTAGATTAAACATCATTTTTCTTAACCTTTTTCTCTCTGCTTCAAGAGCAAGAATCATTCCTCTGTTATTCATTTTTTGAGCCATAAATGATGTTTTACCTCCTGGTGAAGCTGCCATATCCAAAACCATATCATGTTCTTCAATATCCAAGGATTCCACAGCAAGACACGAGCTAAGATCTTGAATGTAATAATAACCAGATAGATACTCCATAGTCGCTCCTAATGGAAACTTTGCTTCCTTAATTAGAAAAACTTCGGTTAGTGGTGTTTTCTCCAGTTTGAAATCTTTTTCCAATAATTTTTGTGTTATAGTATCAATATCAATTTTTAATGTATTTATTCGAATATATTGATTCGGTACTTTATTATTTATATAATCAAGAAATTTTTCAGTGTCTGGAACAATAGTAAGATATCTTGCAATCATCCACTCCTTAAAATTATACTTAGTTGCTAATTCTTGAGACTTTTCAGATTTGGGAAGACTAATACAAGACATAATTTTAATAATAAAATATTAAATATTTTAATCTTAATCAAAAAACAAAATTTGAAGTTATACAATAAACAAATGTTTTTATATTTTTTAAAATATTTGATTACTATAGGAAAATATAAAAGTAATTGAAAAATCTCAAGTACTATTACTTGAACAAAGGGTAAACAAATAATCTATGAATTTTAATTATTCGGTATGATGCCGGTAACACTCATTATCTGGATCTAGTAACTAAAATCTATAAAATTGTTTATATTAATCTTTTAGTGCCACCAGTAATTTAGAGTGGTTCACCAATTTGTATTATATTATTAGAATTCGATGAACATTCATGTATATTGTATTTCTCTTATTGAATGTTATTGGTTAATTGGACCTTTGAATTATTTTATTCGTTTCTTTATAAAGTAGCAGTTTTTATTTCTAAGATTAAATTTTTATATTCAGGAGTTTAATTCCAATTGTTTATTCCTATTAGTCACTTAATGTAATGATTAATTATCCTTTTAATTTTTGGCATACCTTCATCAAAACTATATAGATAAGGATTAATTGCTAAGTTTACACCAAGTTAAGAGCGTATAAAATAAATTTGTTTAAAAATTTTGATGACTATGATCAAACAGTACAGAAAAATTGATCACATAGTCAGTTATACTCAGTAACAATTAGAGCTCAGCAAATCAATGTTTCAATATTTTCAATTAAAAACTTCGCGACTAAAATTATAAATAACTGTCATTTGGTTCTCCCAGTCTTTCAAAATTAAATACTTTCAAAATTTATTCGAGTTATACATTCGGGAAATTTATACAAATAAAAATCTATTAATATTTACACTATAAATTAAGTACTAAATGAAATTTGATTCAAATCAAATACTGGTTAAAATTGGCAAAAAAAAAGTTTCAGATTTTATTGAATCTGCCAATATAATTAATTCCAATGAAAGTATCTCTAAAATCCTTGGGACTCTTATAAAAATGAATAATTATGGTGTATATTTTAAAAATGGAAATAAAGTAACAGCAATTAATTTAAGAGACATTCTTTCCGCTAGAGATGTACATTCTCAAAAATTAAACTCTATTGCCAAAATTACTCCTACAATTGAAGAAGACAACAACATTGGACGAGCTGCAGGTCTTATGAGCCTTTATAGATTGCGGTCTCTTCCAGTAATTGAAGATGAAGAAATAATTGGGCAAGTCACTACAAAATCAATTGTTAAATCTATGGAACATACAGATATTAAGGTTAGAGCCACTAAAATAATGACAGCAAACCCAATTAGCTTACATGAAAATGATTCAGCATTAACTGCTAAAAACCTTATGATACGACATAGGATTGATCATATACCGATTGTAGAAGAGACCTTGAAAGGAATTGTTACCTCATTTGATATTGCAAAAATACTTCTTACTGCAAATAATTTGGATAATGTCTATCGTGGTCTTACAGAACACGCTAGACCTCTTGAATTTCCTGTTAAAGGTATTGTTGAAAACAATGCTACAACAGCTAGTGTCCATGACTCTATTGCTAATGTAATTCAAATGCTCAACTCTACTAATTCAACTTATTCTATTGTTACATTAGGGAATGAAATTCAAGGCATAATAACACATAGAGATATAATTTCATTACTTGGAGAAAAGGTAACAGAAGACATTCCGTCTTATATAATTGGTTTACCTGATGATCCATTTGCATCTGAACTAGCGAAAACGAAATTCAATACACTTGTAAAGTTACTAAAAAAAACAATGCCAGATTTAGAAGAAGCGAGATGTAGAATAAAATTATCATCTGTAAGAGGTAAAATTAAAAAATACGAGATTGAAGTTAGGATATTCACACCAACTAATAGCTATAGTTACACGAATGAGGGTTCAGACCTTGCAACAATTTTTGACCTAATGAAGGATAGTTTAAAAAACAAATTAACACAAAAGAATCAAAAACGTCAAAAGTAATAAAAAAACGATAGATACTTTCGTATCTTTATTATTTTATATTTAATTTGTGAAATCACTACATTTTTCAACTATCCTATTGTACAATGGGATCGGCAAGAATCTAGAAATTCGAGATGGGTTTAAATAATAGGCATATTTAATAGCTTGTTTCACCTATAAAATGTAATGGATTTTTCTTCTACAGGATGCATAATGTATTGTAGAACATGCAAAGAATATATGGTTATCAAGGTTGATGAAAAAAATCCAAAGAATTACAAATGCTTACGTTGCCAGTTAGAACTTTTACCAGTTTTAGATAATTAGAATAGAAGTCTATTTGTTTTTATTTTTCATTTGGTACAACTAAAACTTACATGAGACAAAGAAAATATTTGTTTGTTTACCCTTTGAATATGATCAAAGTAGAACTTTGCCATCAATATTTCTTTAGATAAAATATGAGAGATTCATTGATGATAAGATATTATGAATAAAGCCATAGTTATGGCCATTGTCGAAGACCATACTACTTTATTCCAATTAAAAATTTTTTGTCCATCTAATACTCCAAATGGTAGTAAATTAAACATAGATATCCATGCATTAAAACTGGCTCCTATATTAAAATAAAGTGAATATGGATATAAATAGGAAAGCAAAAGAAATAAGAATCCCATTACTAAATTAGTCATAGGTCCTATCAGAGCAACTTTTCCAAGCTTATCTTTATCTGAAATACCAACAATAACTGCCCCTGGGGCAATAAATTTGAAGGGAATGAATGGAATAGCAGATATTGCCGTTACAATTAAACCATATAGTTCTGCTCGAAACTCAGCCCAACTTCCATAAAAATTTGCTAAAAATTTATGGGCTAGTTCGTGAAATAGAAATGCTATTATAAAGATGATCAAAAATTCAAATGAGATATAGCGGTAATTATTCAATGACATTCCTACTAACAATACCAAAAAAGTTGCCAAAAGTAGATGTTTTATTTCTGTTCTAGAGAATCGAATATTGACAGTTTTAGTAAAATTATTAAGGAAACCACTTTTTTCGAAATTATCATTGAATAGATTAGTTTTTCTTTTGTCAGAAAATCTATCAATAGCACTACAGAAATGACTAATTGGAAGACGATGATCGCGACAAAATAATTCTTTACAATAATTACATTTAAAAAGAAAATCCATTCCATTACATAGATGGCATCTCATAAATCATAATCTAAAAAGCAAGATATATGATTGCCGATTAGAACTACTCTATAACCTACGATATTTATAATTCTTAAAAGGTTCAATAAAAAATATTTATAGGGTAAAAAAATATCAAATATGGAAACTACTAATATTGAAAAATTTCAAAATAGAAAGAAAACAGCTATCAGGTTACTCGCGTTTTTAGAGGCCAAAAAGGGAAAAGAGTTAGAATTAGAAACTATTTTAATTAGTTTGATTCGACCCACACTCGATGAACCTGGAAATATTGCTTATGTTCCACATAGATCTTTGGAAAATCCTCTATTTTTCATGTTTGATGAGCTATGGGTTGATGAAAAAGCAATAGAAGAACATTTCATGCAACCTCACATGCATAATTTAATAGAAAAATTAACACCACTGTTAGAAAAACCGCTTGAGTTGAAAAGATATTATGAAATAATTTTGTAATCAATGACGCAAAGAATCATGAATTAAAAAATATGATGCTTTAAAATTAGTGAGAATTTTTCTTATAACTTTATAGAGTACTTATCACAGAGTTTTTTATAATGGCTTAGTTTTAATTTATCTTAATATCTAAAAGAAAAGATATAATAAAATCTCTTTATGTTGGCAATAGTTTAAGAACTATCTTTGGAATTATAATTAAGATAGTAAACTTGAATTGTAATCTAGGTTTGTATTATTTCCATATAATATAACCGATGCAAAAAAATAATACGTAACTAAACAGACCGGAGTAATAATCTAATAAGATTCAACAATAGACTTTAAAAATCGAAATCTTTTATAATCATCAACCAGTATTTTAGATAAATGCTTAGTTATATCTGTTAAACTTAGAATACTCACAATTTGTTGATCTTGCTCTAATACAGGCAGTTGTTTTATTTTGTAATCGGTCATTTTCTGTGCAGCAGTCTCAATCGAATCATATGACATTATTGTAATTACTGGAGAAGACATTATTTTATCTATCTTCATTTCAGTAGGCAAAGTATTTGTTACACAAACCTTCTTTATAATATCTCTTTCTGTTATTATCCCAATTGGATAATTAGTAGAATTTATTATAAGAACTGAACCTACTTTATTTTTTACCATTAATTTAGTAATATCTAATGCAGTTATCTCAGAATTTGATTGTATACTAACTAAATTTTTTTTAGTCATTAATTCACTAACTGCAGTCATAATTTTATTGAAATAGAGTTACTTTTGTATTTAACTATTTTATTATAAGCTCTTCATATAAATAATATTTAATGGATATTTTTATTTCCATTTCGATGACTAGAACAATAAATATACAAATAATTAAGACAAAAAACTCGATTGTATGAATTGTGACTATGTTCGATCTAGCGTAAGAGTTTTTTACTAACCGATTAAACAACTGCTTTAACTCATTTTCTTCATCTACATGTTCGGGATTATTTTATATTTTTTCTTTTATTTTCTTTAACATCTAATGAATTTTATAAAATTCTATCTATATTATAATGCATTATCGGTTTTGATTCAATATATTTCTTTTATAAATTCCTATCTAGTAAATTCATTCGATTTGTTATTGTAGAACGTAAAGTTAAGGTTATTTTGATGGTATTATCTATATAATATAGTATAGTTGAAGATAACATTATAGCATACTTTAATTTTAAAATGGATTAGGAGATCGGGTTAAAATTTAAATAATTAGGTGAAATCAAATCATATGTTAAAGATTAGGATATAGGTTACCCTATTTTTCCATTGTAATTATATTTATTGGCTGTTTACGACGAATGTGAACGAAATCCCACGGAACTAAAATAAACCCAAACCAATTTGCTTATCAAATTAAGTATTTTGAAAATCGAATATAGGTCTCAATTGGAATAAAAGGCTCTAGGAAGTTTGGTTAATCATTAGTCCATTCTGTACTATTTGTCCAATTTGTTCTAATTGATATATCTTCATTGGAGCATTAACTAGAGTATTTATAAGTGTACTTCCTCGTGGAAGATTTTCTAAAGCACTAATAGAAAGTGTTTTTTCTTCATTCTGTAGAGATGCTATGGCTATTGCGGTCTGATTAGTTATTTGGGATTGATTATTTATAAGGAGGGCTTTGAAATTATCAGAAATATCCGATAACTTGATAATAATTCCTTCTTGTGCTATAACATTAAAATAGGAACCCATAGAAACTATAGCAACTGCAGTAACAACAATACAAAGGTACAATTGTTTAGCCTCATTATCAATTGCTTTAGACATATTTAATAGAAGTATTTTATACTATATATATAGATAATAAATTCTAGATTAATTATAGATTTTTCATACTCTAATTTAGTTCAGGCGGTTTTTTGCTAAAAATTAAAAAAAACCTACTAAATTTTATAGATGTAATTGTTTTTTTGTACAAATTTTATCTTAAGAATGAATTTTAAACAAAATATAAACATTAAAAATATATTTATTTATACCTCCTACCTAAATTATCGTAGTCTTACTCTTCATTTAAAATAAATTATTTTTTGTATCTCAAGGAATAATTTTTACTG
>JAATVK010000159.1 GCA_014523485.1 Nitrososphaerales archaeon TH5894 | reverse complement strand
TGTCCTCTGTAATAATAGAAACTCAAAAAAAAATAATTTGCTATATTGGCGCCAATACAAGAGCTTTTAGCTAAAAATTCTACGAGAAGAACCAAAAATTGTATTCAAAGATGAGAAACACGAAATAGAGATAACTTTGGAAAGAAAAATTGATTTATTGTAGGTATACAACTTTTAAATTGATTGAAATATATGCTATGACTCTTGAGAACAAAAGCTTTACTTAGCTTTTATCTAAAAATGTTATACTATAAATTTTAGGTAAAACAGAAAATTGCAATTGAATAAAAGAAGATAGTAAACTAGATCATTTTATAATATGAAGTTTTTTCTTATGAAAAATTCATTTTTCTTGCATATAATCATAGATCATAGATTAGAAAAGTTAAGATATTTGTATTTAATATTTATTGTAAAGTCACATACACATTAATTCTTAATTAGTTTTTTACTCTTTATCAATTATGGTGAAGGCAAAGGGAAAAGAAGGGAAAATAATAATGGCCAAAAGGAAGAAAAAGACCTTTCTGACATCACAAAGGAAAGAATTGATGAACTTCCAGCTCATGCTCAAGAAATTTTTAAAGAGGCTCATAGTAGTGCATTAGAACAGTATAAAAATCCAGATAAAAGAAGAGGTGGAAAGAAAGAGAGCAACGAAGAAGTTGCACATAAAGTAGCTTGGTCCGCAGTTAAGAAAAAATATAAAAAAGGCGAAGATGGCAAATGGATAAAGAAAAAATAAAAAGTTCTATCCATTTATATTCGAAATTATATTTAGTTATTACTATATAATATTTTATTTTTAATTTTAAATTTATTTAATTCAATTCATTTTTAACTTATCATATCTAGTATTCTAAATTGTAATGTATATCTATTGATTTGCATTTATTTACGTTATTAATAAAGAGAATAAATTATATTGTATTTAAAGAATTTAGGTATTAATTTGTCATAAAAAAAATTATTATGTTTAATTGTCTAACTTAGCTTAGTTTTTAAGCTAATTATGTAATCTTATCATTTGCTGAAACAAAATTCAACTGAACTGGTAAAGAAGCCTTCGAAAGGTCCTTTTTGGCATTCATGTATTTTGTCATTTCTTGGATATTTACTATATCCAGCAAATTTACTATAAGAGTCTGAATATTTGTCATTTCTGTCATTGTTGTTGGGATTGTATGCTTTGTTATTGGCAGAGTTGTCATAGAAGGATGCGTCTCTATCATTTCTGTCATTGTTGTTGGGATTGTATGCTTTGTTATTGGCAGAGTTGTCATAGAAGGATGTATTGTTGTTGTATGCTTTGTTATAGGCAGAGCTGCTATATGGATAAGAAAATTGTACAGCCATAACCGTTTGATTTGCAATAACAAATCCAGATCCTACAAAGAAGCTAATGGCTACAGCCATGCAGAACATATATTTCCTGTTCATGTTTGATAGAATGAAAGAATATTTATCTATATTGCGAATCATCACTAGAGAATCAAATAGAAGAATCTTATATTAAATAAAATTAAATAAAAATTTAGAAGTAAATAATTATGTTTCTTAATTAGTAATAATTATCTTATACTTTTCTAACTGAATTAATTTTTTTATGGAAATACTATCACTCAAATCTATTATATTTGTGAGATATCTTCGTTTAATGTATTAGCAAAATACAAAAAATAGTTATTTTATGAAATCATTTAAAAGAAGAAAAAATGTTATTTTAAAAATTAATTGATTTAGAGAATCATTAAATGTTACTAAAATATGTATCAATTTGGTTCATAAATTTCTACTGTTGTAGATAATACTAAATAGATATGGATTAATGCTTAGTAGGTAAGGTATAAATGAAATTCCGACGAATTGAGAATATATGATAATATTTTAATAAATAAAATACTGAGTATAAAGTCGATATAACAGTTTTAATAAAGGATGCGAAATTATCACATCTATTCATAGGTTAATACATGCCATTATTTCTTCATTTGTGATCATTCTGTGTAAATTAAAATCTTTAGGAAGAGTTATTTTTTAATAGTATATGTAGATTACATATATTTTTTATTGTATCAAACTAGACATGTTAGGAAATACTTTAGAAGATTCAAGACTAGACATGTTAGGAAATACTTTAGAAGATTCAAGACTAGACATGTTAGGAAATACTTTGTCACCTAAACTGGACAAATTAGTATAAACTTTAGAGTTAGCAAAACTGGACAAATTAGTATATATTCTAGTATCTGCAAGACTAGACATATTCTTATATACCTTGTCATTTTCAAGACTAGACATATTAGGATATAGTGTTATGGAAAAGACTTTAGTATCATCTAACATTGATACATATTCAGTGTTTTCTTTATATGGGATTAATTTAACCAAGTAGAAATGATTAAATGCTGGATTTACTACTTTACCTACTTTTTTACTTAATAATTTAGCATATTCTGAACCTGACTCACTTTGTCTGTCTTTCCAATCCTCAGAATATTCTAATTTAAGAAGGTGTTCTTCCTTTAGATAGTCTAATTGTCCATCAACCTGTTGGTACATAACTAATAATATAAAAAATGAAATTATAAAGAAATAAACAACACTTACCTTTGATATTAGTTTCAATAAATTATGTCACAATAAAACCTATAAAAAAAGATTTGTTTTTAGAAACCAACAATAGGCATACAGTGGGTATTATATTATGATTTCCCAAATAATTTGAAGCAATATGAATCATGTGGAAGTTCATTACTAAACACTGGACACTTCCCATTAGATGAAAATTAGATATTAGTGCTATCTTTTAATAAAACTATTTCTAGTTAAAAATTAAAAAATTCTAATAAAAAACACGAAATATTTGTTTTCAAAGATGAACCAGGTGTTTTATAGAATCAAAACTTTCAAGAGGAAAATCTTTTTTTACATACATTTGAAGAAACGATAAATTTACAGTAAAGAACTGCTTTGTCCTAGCACGATCTCTTCTACTATTTTAGTCAGGAATAACTGCTATTTTCGTTCAAGGTTTTTCGTAATTTTAAGACTGTTGAGTTGTAGCTTAGGTCATTGGTTTGTGATACTACTATTTCTAAAGAATTTAGTTAGTTGATCTAGTACAAAGTCTGGACGCTCTTCTGGAATCCAGTGTCCCGAAAATGGAACAGTGACTCCCGTTACATTTGTAGCTAATGATTGTAACGAGCTTAACGCAAAGTTGCCAGGTAGATCCCCACCTAGAGCAGGATAAACATCACCACCTAATGCTAATACAGGTATTGTTATCTTATTTTTGGCTGATTCTTTATTTTGTTCTGCATCCACTGGAAAAGCTCTAAAATGTTCAAATGCTGTACGCGCTGTACCAGGAGCTGAAAAATGACTTGCAAATATATCTATATCCTCTTCTGTAATTGCAGATGGATTATATGCTAGCCCTTTAAAGAACCATGATATATACTCTCGTTCCTTACCTTCTACTAGAGTTTCTGGTAAGTTAGGTGTCTGATGAAAAGCAAACCACCATGGACCATTCTCACCAAACTCCGGAGGAAGAAAACCTGGATATGGGAAATCCATTATTACTAATTTACTTACATGGTTAGGATAAGCTGCTGCATATGAATAAGCTGTTTGTGAACCTACGTCATGTGCTACTAGAAAAATTTTATTAAAACCTAATTGAGATGTCAATTGATAAATATCTTCTGCAGTAGTCTTCCCATCATAACCAGTTACAGGCTTTGAAGAATCACCAAATCCTCGAAGATCAGGTACCACAACAGTATAATTTTTGGCCAAAGCTGGCATAATATGTCTCCATTCATACCATGATTGCGGAAATCCATGCAACAGTACAACAGGGTCGCCTTTACCACCAATTACATAGTGTATTTGAATTCCATTGACAGATGCCATATGATGAGAAAAAGAAATACCGTCTAAATCAAAGGATAAATCTTCTAAAAATGGTTGTTGTTGTTGTTGAGCTTGAGGTAAACTTTGGTTAGTATCCGATCCTGATAATTGCGGTTTTTGTTGTTGTTGTTGTTGTTGTGCAATTACGGTCTGATCTTGATTTAATATTAGTGAGCTAACAATTATAACGATTGCAAAAAGAAATGTAAAAAATCTAGTCACTGTTAAAGAAAATAAAAATTGAAAGGATAAACTGAAGTGTTCATTCATTGTTAAATTTTATACGAAGGAATGTAATAAATATAGCAGTAAATTATCATAGTATCCAATTATTTTATTATGCAAACATATACTTACTATCTAAAAGTAATTCTAGACATTGACTAAAAAGAGTGATTGCAAACTAATTCAAAATAGAAAATACAAACTATTAGGCCATTGCAATGAAAGAATCAAATGCAATAGTAGTTAAATTTCAATCATTATTATTATTTTATATTCATGACAATGCTACATATTATACTTCGGAATTCAATTTTATTATTTAGTCATTATTAAACAATTCTTAAATTGGGACTTTGATTTTATTTATCTAAATAATGCCCAGTGTAGAAAAACAAATTCCACTTTATCCTCTATTATTGATTAATTTTATTGGGACGCTTAGTTTTAGTATTGTTTTGCCTTTTTTAGTATTTTTAGTCATAGATTTTGGAGGCAATGCTATAGTTTATGGTATATTAGCTGCAGTGTATCCGGCATTTCAACTCATTGGAGCTCCAATTTTAGGCAGGTGGTCAGATATTTACGGAAGAAAAAAGATTCTTCTTATAAGTCATGGAGGAACATTGGTTGGCTGGATTATTTTCCTTTTTGCATTATTTTTACCTGAGGAAAACCTTTTTAGTATTAATTCCCCTTTAATTGGAACTTTTGTTATAACGCTTCCATTGGTTGTTTTATTTATTGCCAGGGCTTTAGATGGAATTACTGGTGGTAATGTTTCTGTTGCAGATGCCTATCTTGCAGATGTTTCTTCAGATATAAACAGAAGCAAAAACTTTGGCAAAATGGCAATATCTTCTAATCTTGGTTTTATTGTTGGTCCAGCAATAGCAGGAGTTTTAGGTGCAACTATTTATAAAGAAATATTACCTGTGCTGGCAGCCCTTTTTCTCTCTTTCGCCACCTTAATTGTAATAGGTTTCACCTTAAAGGAATCTAAGCCATCAGTACCTGTGATACAGGTTCTAGAAAAAGGAAATATTGGAAAGGTTTTTGCACAGGAATGCAAGGAATGCTACAAGATTGTCAATCCTAAAAAACTTAGATTCCTAGATATTTTCAAGCTAAAACATATTTCGTTTTTGCTTTTCTTGTATTTTCTTATTTTTCTTGGATTTAATATCTTTTACACTTCATTTCCAATTCATGCAGTAGTTGGTTTAAAATGGTCATTGACAGAATTGGGAATATTTTATGCAGTATTAAGTGGTATAATGGTTTTGGTTCAAGGTCCAATTTTACGTAAAGCATTAAAAAAATTTTCTGAGGAAAAACTTGTTATAATAGGTAGTTTAATCTTAGGTACAAATTTTATATTATTTTTATCAAATAATATTTTATTAATTTATGTAGCCGCAATTTTGTTTGCTCTTGGTAATGGTCTTATGTGGCCATCTCTGCTGTCGATACTCGCAAAAAAAGGAGGAACGATTCATCAAGGAACTATACAAGGTGTTGCAAGTAGTTTTGCAAGTCTAGCAAGTATAATTGGACTAACAATAGGAGGACTTTTGTATAATACAATGGGAGCAATAACTTTTCTAATTAGTGCTGGAGTAATATTTACAGCATTTATAATGTCCTTCCGTCTGTTGAATATTAAAGATTCTGATAACATACCATAAGAAAATAGTAACAAATATCAAGAAACCTCTTTATAGAAGAAGGAGTCGATCAAAATTCTAATTCTGATAGTCTTTGTATTAAGGATAGTGAAGAAACATTTGAAAAAATATTTAGAATGATCGTAATACTGCTCTTATCGATAATAGGTATATTACCTATCTTAATTTTCCGTTTCTGTAATCTTCTACTGCCTGATAGAGCTCTTGTTGAGTATTCATTACAAATGGACCGTATCTTGCTATTGGTTCTTTTATGGGAATCCCTCCAATTAGTAATAATTCAAGTGGAACTTTTGAATCTTCAACAGCTTTAATATATACTTCCTTGCCATCTTTATCAAATATTACCAAGTTGCCTCTTTCAATTATTTGACTATTATTACTTCGCTCAAATATCCCTTTTCCTTTTATTACATATACAAATACATTGTATTCTTTTGGGATTGGCTGGACTATACTATAGCCAGATTCTAATTTAAAATGCATATACATAATGGGAGTTATTGTATCAATTACTGCTTTTGAACCCAAGGAAGTACCTGCGATAACTTTGACAATAACATTGCCATTTTCTGTAGTACCAGTTGGAATTTTAGATTGAGGGATTTCTTGATATCTTGGTTTCATCATCTTATTACTTTTAGGAAGATTTACCCATAATTGAAATCCATGTAATCTACCTCCATTTTTACTAAATTCTTTTTCTGGCATCTCTGAATGAATGACGCCAGATCCAGCAGTCATCCATTGTACATCTCCAGAATTAATAATTCCAGCATGACCTTGTGAATCCTTATGTTCAAATTTTCCTTCTAGTAAGTAGGTAACGGTTTCAAATCCTCTATGAGGATGATCAGGGAATCCTTTTTGTTTTCCTGGTATTAAATCAGTTGGACCAATTTCATCTAATAGTAAAAATGGATCAAATTCGGAAATGAAATTATTAGGAAATGATCTATTCAATGTTACACCTTCACCATCCTGAGTCATTTCACTTTTTATTATTTTAGAGACTGAACGGATGGAATTGATCTTTTTATTGGAACTATTGGAATCTAACGACATTGCTGCTTTTTGTTGTTGTTCAATATCATTTATTATTTTTGTATTATTTATTTTTGACATAACTATAATATACAATTAAATGTATTTAAGTTAGGTAGTAATTTTTTACTAAGTAGGTATTTAGAATCTTACTGGATATATATAAATTATTTGAACTTCAAGATAGATATAAGATATAATAACATTCTTTAAATAAACCAAATATATGTAATAAATATGAATAATGCTAATAATTCTACATGTTTCCACATTGGCCAAGTTGATGTTAATATAAAAGGAAATACAAAAGGATGTGAAGAATGTGAAAAAATTGGTTCTGACTGGGTCCATTTACGTCTTTGTCTTTCGTGTGGTCATGTTGGTTGTTGTGATTCTTCGGTTAATAAACACGGTACAAAGCATTATCAAGAAACAGATCATCCTGTTATAAAATCCTATGAACCTGGTGAAAATTGGAAATGGTGTTATGAAGATAATCTCTTTATAGAATAAAATAAAAATAAGATAGTATTGTTAAAGGAATCAGTCATATCGTTCAGATAATAATACTAATTTAAAATTAATTATGAACCAATGATAGTTCCCCTACCTAATGTATCCTACTATGAATCAATGGTCTAGAAAATAATTATAGCTAACATTCATTCAAAATGCAAAAAATTATCAAATTACTAAAGGGATAATATGTTACACTTATATCTTTAATAAAAAAATGAAATTCGGAAACTCTTGAGAATATAAATAATATAACAAATTCATTAGTTTTGGTGACATATTATAGTCCTATTATCGAGCAATTTTTTGTATTGATATTTATTATCTTAAAGTAACTTAAATATTATTTTAAAAGGCAAAATAGGCAAAATAGTATAAGAAGTTGATATATTTCTATCATAATTATTCTTATTGTTATTGT
>JAATVK010000158.1 GCA_014523485.1 Nitrososphaerales archaeon TH5894 | reverse complement strand
TTAATAATTTTCTATAATTAAAAGAATTAATGTTACGGACATGAGATTAAATGAAAATCTGAATTCAATGAGAATAATCTACTGACATCAAGAATTTCTATATTGAATTATTTCATCGATTTTACTCTATCATATTTAACATAAAGCTCCTAACAAAAATCGTCTACAACTAATACTTTTTCCGTGTTAGAAGATAATTATAAATAAAAGATTGTTAATAACCTTTTTCTAATATTAAAACATATTATATATAATGAGAAGATATAGAGAAAACTCTAAATCAGGTAATGGTCTATTAATGCGATTACTAGCGTACGGTTTAACTGCATTTGTTATTCCATTTGTCCTTAATATGATAAGAAATATGCTGACTGATAAACAACGTCTTTTATGTAGCAAATGTCATGGAAAATTAGAAGTAATGGATACAAATAAGTTTTATTGCAAAAAATGTAAAATAATTAAATTGGACCGTCGTTAATTATGCAAATTGGTATAAAATTCAAATCTTTCTTATTCATAATTAACTTAAAACGCCTATAATTCTTATTTTATCCTAAATAGAATAAGCTGCTTTTGCTGAGCATTTTATCAAAGGATATTGGTTGAAAAGTACGGAAAGATAACTTGTGTAAACTGATAGCGATAGACGATATTCATGGATAATAGTGTAAAAGAATTAAAATATTATCTACATTCATCATTTGAGAAAAAGTTTGTGGGACTGAGCCAAATAATATAATTTCGAAGAGCAAACGGATAGTTTTGAAAGTGATTCTCCTTAATTTAACAATATGTGTACTTGTGGATCTATTAACTGTCTACAATAGATCAGATTACTCATCTATTTCTATAATCCATAACCAAAGTCAAAACCTTATTAAATACATAAAGTGAAATAATCTAAAGTAACCAGCTAAAATATCATTTGAAGAAAAATAAAAAAATTTAAAGTATTGCTCAGTTTTTTATTATATATTCTACTGTTTGATAGCAGTACTATTAATTGGTACTAAAGCCTTTTCTTTTAAGATTTTATTGAGTATACCTAAATCAAAAATATTAGATAGATCAGGTTTTGTATCTCCTAGAAATCCTAAGTTAAAGGCATCAGTTGCTGATTTATAAAGTGACTGTTGTATGGGATCATAAGTAAATTCCAATCTTGTCAGTGATTGCTGTAATACATCTTCTGGTATTGTCTGTCCTGTAATCTTTTTTAGTTCAGTATTAAAAGTCTTAACGGCTTCTTGTTTATTGTCATTTATCCTTTGTGTTTCTTCTATATGGGCTTTAAGTAAATTTTCAATAACATCTGGATTTTGTTTTAGGTAATCTGTTCTTACAAGAATTAAGCCGGTTACAAACTTGCCATCGGGCCATAAATCACGTTCATCTAGGAATAATTTGCCATTAGCATCCTTGATCAAACGTTCTCCCCATGGTTCAGGTACCCACGCTCCATCAATGTCTTTTTTCAAAAATAATGTTAAAATGTCTGAATTCTTAGCTGGTAAAATATGCACATTACCCTGATTTTCTACTGTCTTATATCCATGCTCTAACAAGTAATTTCTCAAAGCAACATCTTGAGTATTACCTAGTTGAGGTGATGCAAATTTTTTATTTGCAAAATCTGAAGGCGAATTAATTCCTGTATCACCTCTAATTACAAAAATTGCTCCTCCACTAGTAGCACCTGAAATTATTCTTACATCTTTTCCTTCAGATATTACATATCCATTAATAGCAGGATTTGGGCCTACATATGTCGCATCAATTTGTTTTGCAAATAATGCTTCTATAGCGGAAGGACCTGCATTGAATATAAAAGGTTTAATTTCTACATTAGCACCTAATACTTTTTGAAAATCTCCATTTCCTATACCTATCACAGCTTGAGCATGATTTATGTTAGGAAAATATCCAATTTTTAATACCTTTTTTTCTTCTGTCTGTGAAAATGACTGTTGTGCAGAGGTAAAAATGATCGCTAATCCCAAAATAATTGATATTATTATATATTTTTTATCCATAGGCTAATTAGATAAAATCGCTATAATAATGCTCTTAAATGTGAAAAATTTAACAGATATATGCGATTTTTTCCAACGATTAACATATAATTAATGTAATATAAAGTAGTTAAATGGTTAATTATTAAAGAAAACGATATTGAGTAAAGATATTTAATTTATTTTGCAATAGAACTAAGTTCATATATTTTTTTTCTAGCATCCTTAGGATCTAAAATCTCAAATATTACTCCTTGACGTTTAAGCTCACTTATAGATGCTTGTACAGTTCTTCTGGGTAGCTCGCTAATACGTATTAATTCAGTTTGATCAATAGGATGTAAAGATTTAAGTATAAAATAAATAAATTTTACTGATGGGCCTCCTGAGATATTTCTAAAATTTAAAGTACTTTGTTGATCAAAAGATACTCCCTCTTTAGAATAATCCTTTCTTCTACTCCATTCAATTAACCCAACTTGAAAAGGGTCTATTAGACCTAGATTTACTCTTTCACCAAATTTTGAAATTAAATTTATTTGTAGGGACTCAATGTCAGTCTCAAATATGAAATTACTTTGAGAGTATGTTGATATCAAAGAGGAAATAAATCTCCAATTAGTATTTTTATTAAAAATATTTAGATCAAATTTTTGACCTATTTGTAGGATTATCTTTGATTTACTAATTTTACGTAATTCTCCAATTTTTTCCAAAAGATTCTCATTATATAATATATTGTTACCAGAATTTTTTTTGTTCAATTTCCATTGTAATTCTAAATCAAAAGAATTTGAAATGTCATAAATCTTTTGATTATCCTCAAAATCATTATTCATATTCACCTCTACTTCTAGAATGTTAAAGCCAAATGACAATAGCTCACGCAGGTATTCATTTAGAGTATTATTTACTAGTGCGTAATGTGTAATGTTACTATCAATTGCGACCGAGATATTATGTTCATGGTAAAATCTAATTCGTCTTTCAAGCTCCTTATGAGAGTATAATAAGAAACAGGATTGAGGTATTTTTACTGAATCAACAAATGAAACTATATTTTTAAAGTTTTCAATATCTAATGGTTGTAATTTATCTATAATGGATGTAATACCCTCAAGACGAGGTTTTTCATTATCTGTACGATCCAGGGTTAGCATTTTGTTAAGCAAACATCTTTGATATAATTAATTAGCTATTAATTAATTATTAAACATGTAAAAAATTATTAATATGCGAAAAATTAGCATATAATATGTATATAAATGGGACTAAATAATATAACATATGCGCCTTTAACCGTTATAAACTATTTTTCTAATTTATAGTACTTTTATGATATAAAAATAAATCAACATATCATAATCGTAAACTAGTAATAATATAAATTATTTGGTAAGATATCATCCTTTATCAAGAGACAATGACAAATAAAAGGTTTGTTACAAATCTCAACTTGTATGCCAATTTTACACATATTCATAGTTTTAAGCATATTTAAGACCAATTAAATATAATAAATGTTAAAAATGGAATATGATGCAATTCAAAAATCCATATCCCAGGCAGAAAGTATCTCTGAGTTTAAAGAATGTATCCAAACAATATTCACAAAGAAATTCAGAGACAAATATTGTCTTAGAAAATATCAATATTCAAATTTTCGAGGGTGAGATTATTACAATTTTAGGAAAATCCGGGTGTGGCAAATCCACTCTTCTTAATTTAATTGCAGGGTTTGAAAATTCATATAGTGGAGAAATTTTACTTAACGGAAAACCTGTAAAAGATATAAGCCCTGATCGGATAATGATGTTTCAAGAATCTGCTCTTTTTCCATGGCTTACAGCTTTTCAAAATGTTGAAATTGCATTACAAATGGCAAAAGTCCCCAAAAATCAACGAAAAAATATAGTAAAACATAATCTGGATATTGTAGGTTTATCTGATTATTCTAATTCTTACATTCATCAACTATCAGGAGGAATGAAACAACGAGTATCCCTCGCTCGGGCCTTATCATTAAATCCTCAAATTTTACTAATGGATGAACCATTTGCAGCTTTAGATATTACAATTAAAAAATCCTTATATAAAGAACTGTTGGATCTCCATGAAAAAACTAGAAAGACTATACTCTTCGTTACTCATAATATAAATGAGGCTGTACTATTAGGAGATAGAGTTATTGTAATGTCTCCACGAATATATGGCATAAAGAAAGAATATGTTATTGACATCCCTAAGGATCAAAGGAACGATAATCTCTCCATAAAGAACATAATTAACGAGATTACGGCTGATCTTTATGATACTGTTTAATATGTGAATTGTAAGGTCTGAAAAGTTTGGAAACACAGGTAAAAAGCAGAAAAAAAAAATTAAGTTTAAGCAAAAGAATAGTAAATAAGATAATAAACAAAGATACATTAAGTTTAGTTATTTTTATCAGTGTATTCTTGGCAATATGGCAATTAGTTTACATGTCAGAAATATTGCCAAAGTTATCTCTTCCTTCGCCCCTTTCAGTAGGTCAAACAATTATTGAATTGTTAATTGATTTTACCTTAGTTAAAGGTACTGCTTTCACCTTATGGAGATTGTTTTTAGGTTTCCTTCTATCTCTTACCATTGGATTAATTATAGGATTGTTCATGATTAAATTTCAGCAATTTGGAAAAACTATGAGTTCATTTGCAGTAGGACTTCAATCCTTTCCGAGCATTGCATGGATTCCATTTGCAATATTATTGATAGGATTCAGTGATTTTGGGATACTTTTTGTAGTTGTGATGAGTTCTGTTTTTTCTGTAATGCTCTCAACTTATAGTGGACTTCGGAATGTTCCACCTATCTATATACGAGCCGCCAGAAATATGGGAGCAAAAGGCTTTTCACTCTTTCGATATGTATTGATTCCAGCTGCAACTCCTACATTAATAATGGGAATGAGGCAGGCCTGGTCCTTTGCTTGGCATGCTTTAATAGGAGCTGAAATGTTAATTACTACTCTTGTAGGATTGGGTTATATACTTGCAGTAGGAAGAGAATTCTCCAATATGAGTCAAATAATTGCTACCATGATAGTAATTTTTACAATAGGTTTGATATTTGACAGAGTAGTTTTTGTAAAAATTGAAGAAAAAATACGGGATCGGTGGGGCTTAAACCAGCAAAAAATTGAGCAATAATATTTGTAAATACCATCCTGATAAATTTCATTACGAATAATAAAACACTCGATAATTTTCTACCACTCTATTTGTTAATCTCGAAGTTCAACCTGGTATCATAAAAAAGAGTTATTGTGAAAAATTTTTGGTTCTATTGACTCTTCAGTTGATAACCAATCATGGCTAAGATAGGAAAACCATACAATAATTATATGACAATTCAGAATTTTAGCAAAAACTGGATTGCCACAAATGTATTTTATATACAAGATTTTGTAAGCTTTATGGAAGATAGGCTATATTATAATATATTTATAAAACTAAACATAAAATCAATCATTATAGATATTCAATATTTTATAGTTAAAAATTTGTCAAGATAGCATATTGATTCATTTCAGTTATAAACAGAAAAGGTATGATATTCAATATTATTTCTAATATATTGCTATTTTATCGATGTATAGCTTATTTTTTTTGCATCTTGGGCATTGAGTAATTTTAAATATATTTTTTAAAATAGTGGCAAACCAAAAACATGAATCACATAATACAAATCTAAAATTCTTTTTATCATAATACTGTTTATTTACTGGTAAATACGATTCCACAATTCTTACATTTTTATCTTCAAGATGTTCTTCTACCCATTGTGTATCAACAAGAACCTCTGGATGGACATATTTTGTTTTTGTAGTTTGTGCCATAATTATTAATTGTAATGCAAGATATATTATTGCTATGATATGT
>JAATVK010000157.1 GCA_014523485.1 Nitrososphaerales archaeon TH5894 | reverse complement strand
TGGATAGATTGCAAAAAAGATTAGAATATGAAGAATCATCAGAATTTTATCATTGTGGAAATAATGAATGTCAAAGAATAAAATTTGATATAGCTATAGAGTCTTTTTTTAAATGCCCTACTTGTAATGAGAACCTTGCTATGGTAGACAACAACTATACAAAAGAAGCACTGAGATATAAAATTGATCAAATACTATCTGAAATATCCACAGAAAAATAATAATTAGTATTTAGTTATTATAATAAAGCGTTATTTCATTATCATTTTTATTTTGAATAATTTTCGTCAGCTTTAATTTTATCCCTTGTGATATTGTAGAATATCCTCTTCCCTCAACAAGAGTAATAGCATTTCTTCCACCTAAAACTATTGGCGCAATAGTTATAATTAATTCATTTACAATTCCATCATGTAAACAAGACCAATTTAATTCTCCTCCTCCTTCGATAAGGATTTTTCTATAACCCATTTTGTATAGCATAGCGAAAAGTTTTTTTAAATTTACTAACTTTGATCCAACAATTATGACATGTGCTCCTAACTCCTTTATTTTTTCTATAGTATCTTTACTTGCCTGTTTTGTAACAACAATTATAGTTTTAATTGTAGCAGCAGTTTTTAGAATTTTGGAATCTAATGGTATTCTACCATAACTGTCTATAATAATACGAGTTGGACAACTTCTATTATTTCTTATAAATCTAACAGTTAACATAGGATTGTCTATAAGAACTGTATTTATACCAACTACAATTGCATCAACTTTAGAGCGTAATTTATGAACGCGTACTAAATCTTTCTTCGAAGAGATACGTGAGTTGCCAGTATAAGAAGAGAGTTTACCATCTAAAGTCATAGCAGAATTAATAATTACTTTTAAATCAGTAGGGAATTTCATTTATAAACCTGCCATTAATCATGATAGCTTTTATTGCCCCATAAGAAAGTCTATGAATAATAGAAGAATAAATATTGTGAATTGGTTGTAAATCTATATGATATTTATCAATAAATAAAATATCAGCATATTTTCCAATATCGATTGACCCAGAATTTAAATCAAATATTTCTCCTGGGTTAACAGTAATCATTTTTAATAATTCTTTTGGGTCAATGTAATTAGAATATTTAGATGAATGTGATTTAATTACTTTCCATAAATAATCTAGTTCTTGTAAAAGATCCGGAGAATTAATCATTATATTATCAGTACCTATCGATATCTTACATCCTAATTTTATCATAGTCACAATATCAGGAATTCCATTTCCAAGAATTCCGTTAGATCTTGGACATAATACTATGCCTATGTTATTATGGAGGGCAAGAGTGAGATCTTCCAAAGTAGCATGTGTCATATGGACCAGGATATCTGGTTTAAGAAAATTAATAATCCTCTCGACTTCTGTTTTTCCTGTAAGTAATTTTGAGAATTTGATAGTGCTTTGGGATTCAGCTGCATGAATAGCAATTATTTTTTTTCTATAATGTAAATAATTATTCTTTTTATTGAATTCCTTAACTTTATGTATATATTGTTTAAGAGCATCATCAGTATTTTCGTTTGCCCCGCTTAGTCCTAATCCATCACTTAATTCTAATACTCTTGAAAGAGACTCCAAAGACAGTTTTTGTAATTTATCTACTACTAATTTATCATCACTATTTCCTTTAGTTTGTTGTTTTTTAATTTCCAATATTTTTTCTAAATCAAAATATTGTTCTATTCTCCCTAGAATTACTGATTTTATAGGCAGGTCCAGTATAGAGTCTTTTAATAATTCAATTCCTTCTGGACCGCCTTCACGAAAATCTACAAAAGATATTGTACCTTTTATCATCATGGAAATAGCAGAAGTTCGTATAAAGTATTTTAGATGTTCTTTGGTACTTTTATTCAATATTTTCTTTTTAATTCCATAAACAGGATGAATCATTTCGTTAAAAGTAGAACTAAATGATATATCCTTTCCTATTGAATCTGCTATGTGAGTATGAGAATTTATAAAACCAGGTATAACAAGAAATCCTGTTCCATCATAAACTTTTGTATCATTAAATTTGTACTTATCAAAATATGTGTCTTCGCTTCCAGCTTCTGTTATTATTCCATTTTTATTAATGCATATAAATCCTTTATTTATGTAAACTAAGTCTTTTCCATATAATAAACTGATATTTCTAATAATAAAAGTCATTTGATCTCATAGATAGGAATAATTTGTCCTTTTTTACGCAATTTTCTAATGGAATCGAGAGCCTCTGTGGCATTCTTGGCTGATTCTCTAGAGGTTCTTCC
>JAATVK010000156.1 GCA_014523485.1 Nitrososphaerales archaeon TH5894 | reverse complement strand
TATGCATCGGCCGCGAAACCTGCTCCTTGTTCATCACAAGTTGTTACTATCTGTATTTTACTTTTAGCTAAAAGATCATAAAAACCCAGAATATAATCTCCTGGAATTCCAAAAATATGTTTTACGTTATTATCATACAAATGTTTAATCAAATACTCTCCTACCGTAATTTGCCTCGTCATCGATTATCATTAGACTATTATTTTCAAAGGATATAAAATTAATTGAGTCTTTGATAGATAGATAGATAGATAGAATTAATAAGTATAATTTATATTGCAAATTTAAGACTGATCTTATTTTATTAATACATGTGTGGAATAGATCTCATTTATCTTGGACACAAGATCTTGTTACTATTTGTTGACGAACTACAATAATCTTCTATATTCGTTTATTTTTGTAAGAAAAATTTCTTCTACTTTTTTGGTTTAGCAATTTGTTATACAAATATCTAACTTTATTTTTCATAAGTTCCTTACCCATATAGTTATGAAAAGTTACCTCTAGTATTATCAATATATAAACATGTTGGAATTATTTTAATTTTAGTGATCATTTTCATTATTAAGGTTGAAATCACATTTTAAGATAATATTTGTAAAACAAGTAGGACAGGAAAATTTAATACCTTTCAAATTCTTTATTTAATTTATAATAATTCTATAACATGAAGAGACAGCTAGTTTTTTCAAAGATTATTTAATGTAAAGAAGAATTAGACATTATTGGCAACAAGTGATGGCTTAATAAGTTTATAATGTTATGTGACTATTATTTCTAACTATATTTAGACGTATATTTTTTACAAAAGGACCAAAATTGAGGTCAAATTTGTTTCACATCCCACTGGCTCATTTTGATATTTTAATATTATCACTTTCTAAAATCCATCATTTCCATTAGAATAGAAAGTTCCTGCCAGTAATGTATTGTTAGCGTTTGTATCGATATTTGGAAACTATATACATCATTATACTGTTTAGCAACAAAAGGTGTTTGTTGTATATTTTAATGAGACATATCTAGAGTCCGCGTTATTAGATAAATTTTTATTAAATAATCTCTTTTAATTATAGGTGTAATATTATTTGTTATTAATGTTCTTTGGTATCCTCCTGTCTTTCACTATGATAATAACTTGAAATTACAAAATAGCATCAAAAATCTAAAACTAACTCTATTAAAGTTTACTAAAAATATAATTAATATTATCAGCAGAGCCGTATTAATCAATTATTGAAATTTCATAAAGTGGATTTATTGTTTTATTATTTGGTTATTCTTCAATCATATTTTTTTTGTATCCATGCCAAGGAATACCTCTAATGCTTGTTTTACTAGGTCATCTATAGACATATTACGTTTTTCTGCTTCAATATTAGCTTTTGCCCAAATGATTTCATCAATATTTATTGATTTTTTCATTTCAAACATATCTTTTTTATTTCTCTAAAATATAATTTTATCCTAGAGTTGTGATTATATTAATCATAGAGTAACTTTGTCTTATTCAAATAACTGGTCCCACTTTATCGAATGGTTCAAAACCCCTTGCACCATTACAAACCTCTGTCTTTATTTAGCCCAATTCTTATTTATCACATATAAGAAATGTTCATTATGGTTATTTCATAAAGATTACGACACATATTGAAAGTATTTGCTACAAATTAAATTAACCACTCCTACAACAAAAAACAATATCTTACATTTAGCACTTATTACTAACATGAACTACATTGTTGTTGGAAACTTATGGGAATTTTGTTAAAACAATTACAATAATTGTTGATAATGCAAGAGTATATAATCCAACTATAATAGATTCAACAGGCAATAATATTACAACTCTGGTACCAAATTCTAATTATGTAATGATGGGTGATGAAAAATATATAAATTGAGATTGGATGCTTCCAGAAGGAATGATATCACCTGGAATGGCTCCCATTACTAAATTTACAGTAACATTTGAATAACCTGGAACTTCTATCTCTGCATAATCCACCCCTGGATGACAGGTAGTATATTGGTAAAAGAATCATAATCATAATTTTCTTCTTTCTTTTACATTTTAAAACTTGAAATTAGAAAGTGCAAATTTATAAAATTATGGTAGAGACCAAAAAATAGGTGAAATTTGTTTCACATCCAACTGAGAAAGATACAAAAATTATCGTATAAAAGTAGTTGCCACAGGAGATTTGTTGCTAAAAGCTAATGATGGGAATTTTGTGTTAGAGATCACTTATTTATTGAATGTTAAGAAACGATAAATTTAAAAAATTTCTTTCCCATAAGAAATGAAAAATGGAAAAAATAAAAGAAAATATCAAATATGCTAGATACATAGTATCCCTTACATACCGATTTCCAAAAAAGAACCGTAATTTACTAATTGAACTTAGCAAAAAATATGTCTACATGTTAAAGCAATATGGTATCTTACAACATGATGTTTTTCAGCTTGTTAAACCTAATGATGACAAACAATTCTTTACCCATTTAGATAAAGCTGTTTCGGCAAATCTTGAAGATGAAGAGGTATGGATTGAAATAATGCACTATAAGAATAAAAATCATTGGCTTGAAACAAAGGCTAAAATGGAAAAAGATATCAATTGTCAACAAGGATGGCAGGAATTTGCTAATCTCCTTACGCCAGGTTCAACTGTTATCTGTGATGAATTTGATAGGTTAAATGAAATAGGATTTGAATAGATATTGACAACAAAACTTTTTGCAAATCTTCCTGTAAAAGATCTTGATAAAACAATCAAGTTTTTTACTCATCTTGGTTTTACATTTAATCCTCAATTTACTGATGAAAATGCTACATGTATGATTATTGGTAAAGATTCGTTTGTAATGCTCTTAGTTGAAAAATTTTTTAAAACTTTTACCAATAAAGAGATTTGCGATGCTACAACAGATACTGAGGTAATATTGGCATTATCTGCAGAAAATAGAGAGCAAGTTGATAATATGATAACAAAGGTAAATGAAGCTGGAGGCAGAGAGTATATGAAATCACAAGATTATGGATGGATGTATCATCGTGGTTTTGAAGACATCAATGGACACATCTGGGAAATAGTTTACATGGATGAAAGTTCAATACCAAAGTAAAAGATACTAAGAATACTTTCATTTAGGTAAAAAATCAATATCAAAGCAGAAAAGGTAAATATTAATTTCATAAAAGAATTAATCTTATCCTAAATATTGTTATATGCAACTGCTACCTATAAGTTTTATAGTAGGACCAAAAATTATGTCAAATTCGTTTCACATCCTACTAAACAAATACAAAAATATTGCAAATCCATTGTATATGAGATACATTCTGAAATAATAATATGATCAAGGAAAAATATTTACTCAAATGAAAATTGACATTGGTAAAAATGGAAATAAATTAGTAAATATACTTCATAGCTATAAAATAAGTTATAAAAACACACAAAAAATTATTGTAACAAATATATTATAACAATTTGATTTACCATTAGATAAATGGAGAAACAAACTTCAAAATACATTCGGCCATATCTGCAGCAAATTTTTCACGGCAATACCGATTATCTCGGATACAATGAATAACCTCAATCTGTATTGCCACTAATCCTGGTCTTGGTTCACCTCCACTACCATACGTTTTTATGGTGTGTCCTCCGTCTAGCGGATGATTCTCCAGTTCTTGACTTTCATTTTCTGGGAATGCTCTTATTCTTTTTGTTCCTAATAACGGTATTAGGCCATTTTTGCGGTCCCAGAAATAATCAGGATCCTTTTTGGTCAATGCTTCCCTCGAGAGTGTTTGATCAGTCCCAATAAGTACCTCAATAAAATTAGGTTCAGGATCAGTTTCAGGCGACTTTTCTTTGTCAGTACCATGAATATCAAAAAGAAAGGCCAACCCTGTGTCACCTTCAGGAAGCATTTCTTTAATTGTTTGTGAAATTTCATTGTGGTATTTTAGGTATTCTTCCTTAGCCTTAACGCTTGACTGTTCAAATGCACATCTTTCGTTTCTATTATAATCAATAAATTCCCTCCGAAAATCTGCGTATACTGTATATGGATCTTTTCCGCTTAAACTTTGTATATTTTCAACGATTTTCTCAGTGAGCTCCCTAGTCAATAAATCATTTTCTTCACTAAATCCTTGTCCATCCTCAGGCGGACAGATATTAGGAGGAAAGTGATTACTGACTCTCTTTAATATAGGTGGATCTGTTGCTGTTCCTTCTTTTCTCCCATTATGTGGACATGAAAATAACAATTTTATTTTTTCCATATAATCATTTGTTTATGAAATAATTAAATCTTAATAAACATTATATATATTTAGTTGGAAGCTATAAAAAGTTGATAGTTTAGCTTAATGGAAATATTTTTATATAATATCATAGAATATAGCTCCAATTAGATCTATCTTAAGAACAATCTAGATTATAGATTCTGTGAATATTCTGAGTTTTGGTTTCAAAAAATCTACATATTCTTACAAAAGTTTAATGTAATGCATTATTATAACATATTCTAATACTAAATAGAATATAATGCAGTCCTAAATTGGTTTAATAAAAGAGCATTCATAGTTAATATTGATATAAAAAATTTCTAATTCTCTTTTATGTTTTTATATACCATTCCTAATCGTTCTTATATTGTATAATTATTCTTTATTTATATCTAATAGTACTCTTC
>JAATVK010000155.1 GCA_014523485.1 Nitrososphaerales archaeon TH5894 | reverse complement strand
TAAGTGACAAAGAGGTTAAAGAAATTATGAAAAAGTATGATAGATTTAATTCGCCACAGGTAACCTAATTCTTGTATAGGCTTTGATCTTATTGTTATTATATTTTATATATTTATTAAAAAATTACTCACAAAAATTAATCTAATTGTACTATCCTGATGTTATCAGCTTTAACCTCCTATATTATTTTACATTATAGCATGGAGAAGATTATTTAAATAATAGATTTTAGAGGTTAAAATATTATTAAATTGAGTAAACTATCAGATATCACGCTATTTTCCATTAATGATTTAAAATTATTGTTAATTGCGCTAATTATATCCTCAATTATTTCATCTATTATAGTTTATACTTTAACATCTACCTTTAATTTTGAAATACAGTTTATGTTTAGCAATTTGGTAATCGATATTAGTGCAGGATTAGCATTAATATTCTCACTCATCCTTATAATAAGAGAGAGAAATCGTAAAAGCAAAGGAAAAAAATATGTGTCACTGTTCATTGCAATATCACTTTGGTTTTCAGCCGAAATTATATATACATATTATCAAAGCATATTAAGAATTGATGTACCATATCCTTCTTATGCAGATGGTTTATGGTTATTAGGCTATATTTTTATGGCTTATCATTTGTATTCATCTTTTAACTATTGGAATAAAAAGAAGGAATTTAGTGAAAGTTCAGTATTTATAATTACCATTTTTTCAGCACTGCTAATTCTTTTTTTAGTTCAGTCAAGTGCAATAACATATTCAACTGATGTCTATTTAATATTAGTTGATATATTATATCATGTAGCAGATGGGATAATATTAATACCGGCACTCGTTTTGTTCTGGAACCTACGTCATAAAAAAATTTTATATCTTCATAGAGCCTTGATATCCTTATTTGTAATATTGAATACATTTGCAAATGTAGGATATATTTTCACTTTTAATTTAGGGATAGATATTATTAGAGAACATGCATGGATTTGGGATTTGATATATAATATTTCTTATATCCTTCTGGCTGGAGGATTATTTTGGTATGATAGGGTAATAGAGATATTAAATAAAAAAATAGACCAAAGTGTTATATTAAATAAACAACTATTTTACCTGATAGAAAAACAGAATAAATTTCAAATAATAGGAAATAATTCCCATGTATATATAGATAAAGAAAATATAGACTATACAATAAACAAATTGATAACCGATGCAAAAAATGAAATTTCGTTATTAATATATATTCAAAATAAATATAGTCATAATTTAATTAGAAATTTAAATTTATCATTGACCAATTTTAAGATTAGTAATAATAATCCAAAAATACAAATTTTATTTGATAATTTAGTTAACCTAAAACTTTTATTAGATACAAAGCCTACTAACTTGGACATAGAATGTGAAAAAATAGATAAAATATTAAGAGCTGATATGATTATTTTTATAATAGATCAACAACATTTAATTTTTATAGATTTGAAAAATCATATGGATCCTAATACACTTTTAGCGATTTATTCAACAAATAGTAATATTATACTTCATTTTTGTAACTTATTTAGCTGCTTAGTAAATCTATCAGAATTAAGAGAACAATCAACCGAATCTGATAAATAGTGAAATTTTATTGTATTATTTATATTACAACAGTAAATTTTCAATGAATGAGATAATAATACTTAAAAAGATGGCATATAGAAATTAGGATTATTATTTTAAATTTTAGAATAAATATTCATTGACTTTTCCCTTACACATATTGTGAAGTGATAAAATTCTCAAATGCTTATTTTGCAAGAGCTGATTTCAGTTATGCTATTCTACATTATCAAATAGAAATATAATAGTTTTGTTGGTGCTCATACACTTTATTTTTCTTCATAAATCCAACCCTTTGCTACATTCAAGCATCGTTATCAAAACGGAGTAGGTGTACTTCGAATTCTCATTATCCTACAATTCGGTAACACAATATATTATTAATTTATCTGCTCAAAATCAGTTGACATACATTCCAATCAAAGGCATAAAAATAAAATTCTAAATTAGTCAAAATGTAAAAATAATAGTAAATAATATCTAAAAAACTATGTACTCTTCACCTGATCTACAAAGATCATTCTAAATTTTATTAATAGAAGATGTTTCATAATATTGATCTACGTCACTTTTCTTCAATTTTAGGGTGATTGATCCCTTAATTATACTTACAATGTCTAGTCTTGGAATTTCATATTTTACCTCTTTGTTTTCCATTTCGTTCTTTACAATAAAAGATTCTGCAAATGCAGCTTCCACCTTACCAATTCTTATACCATCAGATGAATAAACAGTACTATAATTTACTTTATCATCACTATGAATTTTCCCTTCATAAGGATATTCTGACATTTATTATCAATGTGATTCATTTCAAATAAGGATTTAATATAATTTAGTCATTTTGAAGGTTATTAAAATATATAAGATTATCTTGGTTAGTATCAAATTTTATCTATACTATGAACATTTTATAGTTGTGGTATAAAATTCATAAGTTTTAATATTGGTTCGAAGGTGTGTCAACTGATTTGGTATAATACAATTTTGTATATTAGAAAAAGTATTTCAAGATGACAATATCTTTTATTTAAATATATTTTTTACAGTATTTGTAAATTCCTTTTTATCAACCGGTTTTCTCATTATTTGTTCTTTTGATATTCCTGGGACTATAGTTAATATCTCATCTAATATATCTAAAACAGTAATAAAAAGAATCTTAATTGTTGGGTCTAGAGATTTTATTTGCTGATGTAATTGAAATCCATTTAAATTTTCCATTCGTATATCAAGTATTACTAGTAAATTATTAAAATTTGAAAGGTCTTTAATATAATTAAGTGCAGCATAAGAGTCACTAAAAGACATTATATGGTAATCGTAACCTTCAAGAAAAAGCCTGTATGTAATAAGTATTTCTCGATCATCATCAACTATGATTATTCTTTTGTTTTTATTATTTTTTTTATGGAAAAAGAAGCCTTCTCTTTTTTTATTTTTATTTTTATTTTCTATAAAATCTTCTTCAGCATATGAATTCAACTTTTTCTCAATCATTATCGAGTGTGTATTATTAGTATCATCATTCTGTAACAAAGTATTCTCTCGTCTTTTTATATTGTATGTAGGATATCCAATATTTTCTGTTAACTTGAATTCACCATTAGTTATAAAATTATATTTGTTTAAAATAGTAGAATAAGATTTTAAAATTCTATAAAGATTGTTTCCGATAATTATCGTATTATGAGGAGCTAAAGAAGACGAATTTATCTTTGAACATATATTTACAGCGGAACCAAATATATCTAATTGATAATTATCTCCAGCTAAGGCTAAGTCTACTACACCATAATCTAAACTAATTTTGTAGCTCTGTATTGAAGGTAAATTATTCTTTATCAATAATTCTTTATTAATATCTTCTCGTTTTTCTAAGATCTCAAATCCACATTCAAATACCTCTTCAATTGCTTTTTCATTATTAAGATCTGAAAAGTTTAAAAAATAACACAGTAAACGATCACCAAGGCTTTTTATAATCTTACCGTTATTACGGTTAATTATTTGTGATAATGAGTTTATAACGGTAGAATAGTATTCTCGTATCTGTGAATGATCCTCTGCTGTATCAATATTGTTTATAGAAGTTTCAAATTCTATAAAGCCTACACAACATTTTAATGAATCATCTGTAAATTTGATGCTTTTATTGCCTTTATTGCTATGATGCCACATTTTGTTTTTCTACCGTCTACTAGAATTACTATTGAGAAATGTATAAGAAAAATTATTCATTGTCTAGATTTCTCCTTAGAATAAGGTTTTTACTACAATACCATACTTCGTCTTTTTTGGTTTAGAAATTCTGTCATTTGGTAAGGGATTAATTATCATTTTTTTCTTAAAATATATAGGAATTAATACAGTATTCATAAATATTGGTTTATTTAATGAAATTTAAAGAGATTGGTCTAATTAGATGAATATAAAATAAACAAGATAAAAAAATTCAATAATTTTCGGCGCCTAAAAATTTTCAATTATTGAATTCATATCTGTTTAGTTCAATTGACTAAATGGATTCAATCACTAAAATCAGAGAATAGAGGGCTTCTCATATGTCAGGTAATTAGGATCGGTAATATTGTATTAAGTTGTTTAGTAACTTTAATTCTAATCTTCGCCTATTATTTCCGATAGAATAAAAAAAAAGAGCTAAGATAAAATGTGGTAGGATTTGAATCTTTATACTCGGAGAGTCGGTAACTTTATTACTTGTATTAAAGACTATACTGATCACCAATAACCTTAACTTCTGGAGACATATTTAGCCAATATTTTTAAATAAACTTTTTACTGAATCTACTATATGAAGGATAGCATAGAAAAAGCCAGTCAAATATACTAGCTAAATTTGTGCTGCACCTCCATCTACGAACAGTTCTATACCGGTGATATAACTGCTCTCATCCGATGCTAGGAACGTGACGCCATTTGCAACTTCATCAGGAGTGCCCATCCTCCTCAATGGTACGGTGCTTACGAGTTCTTTTTTGAGTTGTCTGCTCTGTTCCTCATTCTGCATCAAGTCATTGAGGGCACGTGTGTCGATCTGACCAGGACTTATGGCGTTGACACGGATCTTGCGATATCGCAGATCGACTGTCAATGTTCGTGCGAAGGACCGTACGGCGGCCTTGCTTGCGCTATAAACACTAAACCCGTCAACTCCTTTGGATGCAGCGATTGATGAATTTAGAATGATTGATCCACCATCCTTAAACAACGGAACCGCTTTTTGAACAGTGAATAAAAGCCCTTTGACGTTGACACCAAACGTTTGGTCAAAGTGCGCTTCAGAAATTTCCCCTAATCTGGAGAATTCCCCAATACCGGCATTGGCGAACAAAATATTAATGCGTCCCTGTTGTTGCTTTACTATAGAGTACAATCGATCGAGATCTGCAAGATTTGAGACATCACCCTGAACATCGGTGACATTTTTACCTATGTCCCTTACTGCTACATCCAGTTCGCTTTGACGTCGACCTGTGATGAAAACATATGCACCCTCAGCGACGAACCGCTTTGCCGTGGCAAGGCCTATACCACTACTTCCCCCTGTAATAACTGCGACTTTTCCTTCAAGTTTATTCATGTTTTTACTTCTGTTTAGTAGGTTTTAAGTTTATGAGTTTATGAAATAATGGGGTAATTGAGGGTCTTGCTAATCTTGGAATAAGTTCCACATTAATCGGAGAATGACTCTGTAAGGTGGTATTGTATGATTCCTTCTGAGTAAAGACAATAGATTTTAGAATATGATAATTAATTTATATGTTAATTATATATGCCAAAAAGTACCTTTATGTTAGTATTCTAATAATAATTAAACATCTTAAAGTCTAATCTACTTAGTCTTTTAAATTAATCAATGATTTTACTTTAAATTAGTATTCTAATATTTATAGACAAATTTACATACTACTAAGACCGTATTATTATATATGGATATGTCTAGTTGTTGTGCCAGTTGTGGCAGAAAGACTCAAGATTATCCTATTTTTTGTCATATGTGCAATGATTATTATTGTTCAGAGAAATGTCACTTTGAAAAACATAAACTACAATATCAGAAATTTTGAATGAAAATTCGGAGATATTTCATTGCCTTTATATTGTAGAATATTAGAAATGTTTAGATCTGAATTTTCTTTATTTATCAACTTATATAAACTTGCAAATGTAATTGCACGATTCGAGTCCCAATCTGTGAATTAATTTCTGTTTATGGTCAATGATTAAATTGAGGATAGGATTTGAAATGTTATTTTATTGTCTAAATTCCAAAGAATCATAAGGTTTTTTTAGTTAGACTTTATATTATATAGTATTGTATGCAGAAGGCATATATTCTAATCAACTGCGAATCAGGCTATGAAAGTCTTGTTGCTACAAGTATTAAATCAGTAGATAATGTATTAACATGTAACATTGTTTATGGAGTATATGATATCCTAATTGAAATAATGTTTGATACTTTAAAACAATTAGAATATATAATTAAAAACCGGATCAGAAAAATTAACAAAATCCAATCTACTATGACATTGATTCCTTTTGAATTTAAATGAAATGAAGTATCCCTTTATTTAGCCAATAGAATACGAGTCATTAGGTTGGCAAATTATATTGAAAATAATTTTCAATTTATCAGAATTATATTTAATATTATCTAACAAATATAAGTACTATGATACTTTCCCTTGATATGAAATGCTTATCATGTAATAATCATTTTCATCCACAAATGGGCTTCCACTTTTTAGGATTCAATAAAAGACAAAACTCTGTATATGTATATTATCAACTATGTCCATCTTGTAAAGAACCAGTTGTAGGAATATATGAATCACAAAAATTAGAACTTATGCCTCCTGTTACTTCAGATGATATAAACAATAAGGTATCAGTATTGAAAAAATAATGATAGCATGCAAAAATATAAGTTTGACATTTAACTATTAAAATTACTCTAAAGTATTTATTGTTACCAGTCTTGACTTTGCTCTTTCTATTTGTTAGTATTATATAAAAATGTAAATACAGGTTAGTATAAGATTTAGAATTTAAATTTTAATAATTTTAACTAATCATATCAATTATTGTAAAGCATGTATTATAATATTGTTAAAAATATCTGCTATCAATAATGAATGAATACAAGGCCATTATTACTTTATTGACTATTTGGAGAATAATGAATGCCAAAATACAACCCTAGTTCAGCACTAATTTAATTCGTTATTACACGCAATTGGTCAGTGCACTTTGTAATCATTAGATCAAGTAAATAAAACAAAAAATCATCGACCATTTGCATGTATACCTTGTGTTGAATCTATGTTTTGATTTCAATATGCTAACCAAAATAGACATTTTATTAAATGAAATTATTATTATTATTTTTGCTTTCAAACTTGATAATAAGAATTTTTCTGATTTATTAAGAGCAATTTATTTTTATACTATATTAGAATGGTGTATTTATGAATAAGAAATTTACTTATGGATACATAATAGGTATTGTAATTGGTGTAATATTATCATTAACAAGTAATAATACTATAGCTGCACAAGATCAAAATAATACTACTACTACTATTGAAGGCCAGAATCAAAGTAATACTATAGCTGGACAGAATCAATTTAGTCCTGTTCCATTTAATGAGATACCATTAGTTGTAATCAATTATACATATGGTCAATACAAATTTGGAGCTGATTTTTCTCTTGATTTTGGTGATCTCCCAGTAATTGAACATGATATTAGTGCTACAGCTGTTCCTAATATGCGATTAGATAAAGATGATACTAACATATCTCTTGAATTACAATGTGATAATAACGATATATGTGACACAAGTTTAGCTCCTGAGTCTGTAAGTATCTATTTAGTTGACGATGCTATACAAGATATTCATATTGCAGAAAATTCTATTCCAACAATACAACTTGGAAGCAACAGTTGTGGTAGTCTTACTATAGAAGATTGTGCAAATTTTGATTTCTCTATTCCTGGAAATATTATACTTGGTGATTATAAAATTGTAGTAGAAATGTCTTTTGATGAGGCAAAATGGATATTTATAAATCCTATTGAAATAGTAGATTCAACATATCCAAGTACCAACAATGTTACAGTTAGATGTGATGATCTTTCTATTGCACTCATAACATGGGATCTATTAATAGGTGGAACAGATGAGCCAACCAGAACAAATATTGAAGATGTGTTAGGTGATGAGAATGTATCACCTGCTTTAATAACTGATATCATAGATCCACCTCTTGAGAGGCTATTAGGAGAGGCTAAAGGCAAATGTAATAATATTGATGAAAATGTGGAACGGGTTCTTGAAGAAGTAGACTTTGAGTTTCTTCCATAATTTTTTTATGTCTATATACGTTAAAGTAATTTAAATAAAACTTTTTCTATATTTGAAGGAATCTAAATTAATCATTTTTGTCATTGTCTTTTTCTCAATTATTATTTGAATAAAGAAATCATCTATTTCTATTATTTTGCAATTTATGATGGTCAATATTCTAATATCCTTTCAATTGTAAAACATTCATCTTTAATATTTCAATCAAATCTTTTAAAATTTCTACAAGTTCTAATCTTTCATCTTTCCGTATTGCTATTTTTATTTGATATTTATGAACTTTTTTCTATTACTTTTGACTTTTGGCATTTTTTGGATCTCCTTTTATTGTATTCTCTTCAAAAGTATATGAACTCAATTGGTTGATGGGCTGGGAGAATAATCAACTGCTGATTCTGACACAAATTGTAGTTCATCAAATAAAGAAATTAACAGTCTAAATAGAAATACATCGTTACGGCTCATATATATCAACTAATATTATATATTTTAGTATCACTGAAATATTAGATTTGTAAATAAATAAAAAATAAATGATACATAAAATAATTTTTCATAAGAGTGGAGAAAAACGAGAAATTTTAGTTTATGTTTTTACTGCTATATCTGTTGGAATTATTATCAATTTTATTATTTTTGACTATATTTTGATATTATCTTAATCATCGTATTGGAGGTAATTTTAGACTTTTTTAGCATATATAGTTTGTTTGTTTATATCTAACATCATTAATATGGAAGAATCTTCTATAACTTTGTATTCCAACGTTTGAATACTCTCTTCTATAACATTCTTCCTATTTTGTTAGTTTGTATCTAGAAAATATAATAACAATGATAATAATCTTTTTACTTATATTAGTAATAACTTATTATGAGTTAAAGTGAGTGATTTACCATATAACAATAATCCAAAGGATGAATGTTTTTATTGTTCACATATATACACTTTTCATTCCTCTTCTCCCCCTGATGATAATCCTACTAAAAGATGTAGTTTTGTAAACAAGTTTGATAAAAGTCCTTGTAAATGTCCAGGATTCAGATCATCCTCGTCATCATCAATTATTAACTAGTGAAGGACTATTATTCTGTAACATTGTTCCTATTTTGTTTAGTGTATTAGATTAGTGTAATTTTATCTCTAATACATAAAAGAAAATAAGACTATCTATATAATAGGTTGACCTTAGTTGTCGGCCTAGTAAAGAAATGAAGAGATATTTGTTGACCTTGATCGAGTCTGCAGTATCTCCAATCCCATCTTATTATTCTAATATATAGAACATTATTCCTATTTTGTTTTGATAACAATGTCCTTCTATCAATAAATATTCAGCATTAGGAGAACCATCCAGTAACATATACTATATATTTTAGATAGAGAATCATTATTGTACTATTCCTTTGCTAATTTTTATTAGTAATATGAACAGTGAAAAATATTGTAATTTGAACCTTCTTTTACAAAATGTAATAATGATAATATAAAATCTCATTTCTCTTTATTAGAAAATAAAATAGAGAATAAGATTCAGCAAACTATAATAAATAAATTTCAAATGTTATTCTGGGATTAAATCCCCAGATACTAGTCGGAGAATGTTTAGGCAAGGTGTTAATACCCATTCTCCAAGATTAGTAATAATATTATATTATGATTTGTGTTGAATAAATTTCTTCTTTAAATTTAGATTTTTTATATAATAATAAACTTATTCGTGAGCGCGAAACGGAGGATAGTGAACTGTTTTTGACACAATTTTGAAAATGATATCTATCTTATAGTATGATTATAAGATACCATTAATACGTTAATCTAACGATGATTTTATTATGATATTAGAGGATGAATTTACAAAAATGCTAGTAGATAAGATAATACAAAATGTTACTTCATGTCTGCCAATAATAGAAAATATTTCTAAGGTCCAACATGAAAAAATCAAAGAAAGTACAGGAGTCACTAATATACGAGATTTTGTTTTAGGAGCAGTATGGTGTACTGTACTCGAAAAATATCTTGTCTCCTCATATCTTTACACCGGAAAAACTATAACCTATGAACAAGGTTTGACAATAAGCGAATATGTATTGGACAAAATATCGAAGTTATCACTTGATCAATAATAAAAATAATTACTTAATACGTGTAAATCCAAAATTCTTCATCTATTTCTTTAAACGTTATTTCCCCCTATCTAACAGAGTTTCATCAGATGTAACTCATAATCATTTCTCTTGCCTCTGGGTGAGGAAAGATCTCGTTAAACCTTCTAGGTCTCTTATCCTCAAAGATGACATCAGCATACCATTTGGAGGCGAAGATAACCATTTGCGTCAAAATCGGTAGAGTATCTTTGCCTTTCTCAGTAAGACTCCACAAAACCATCATTGGTGATTTCTTTTTCTCTAGGCATTCAATCAAGCCCTCCTTCTCAAGCTCCTTTAGACGCATTGAAAGGACCCTATGGGTAAGACCAGGAATGGATTCGAGAAGCCGGTTAAAGCGACCAATCCTGCGAACACCTATATCTCTAATAATCAGAATTGTCCATTTTTTACCCAGCACTCCCAAGCTAGTCCTAATTGGACAATTAATGAACTTTACTTGAGGTTGAATCACTATCTCTTCCTCATTGTTGAGATGTGATTTCTTTTCTTGACCTTCTTTAATGGATTGCAACTAACTATACTTTTATTCCCTTACATATTTAAAAACTATACTTTGTATAGTATTTTTTATGAATAAATCAAACGTAATCAATATTCATAATGAACAAAATGGAGGTCATAGCCGGCTCTTTATTTATAGGATACCTAAAAAGAATCATGATGCAATAGTACGGCTCAATAAGCAATTTACAGACACATTAGGAAAACAGGGACCGTTGCGTGTAGAATTCTTTTGTCTCAGCAGCAGTAACAAGAGCTTGATACCCTTTACCAGTATAGCCAAAACTGTTTCTGCTAACCAAGACGATGAGGTTTGGATGGGGATACATTCCTACAGGGATCCCAATCATGCAGATGAAGTACAAGCAACGATTGAAAAATGATGAAAATATTAAACCAATTTGTGGACAGTTTGGTGATCTTATAACTCCTAATTCCAAAGGAATAATGGGGGATTTTAGTCGCGTCTATGTCTAGAGATTTTATACATCTAATAACATAAGGTGAAAAAGTAGCCATATGGAAAATCATAATGATAAGGAAATAAACGAGAAAATTAAAATTCCAACCATTGTTCATTTTGAAATTCCAGCATACGATGTAGAACGTGCAAGAAAATTTATACTACTTTGTTTGGATGGAAGATAAAAAAGATTGAAGTAAAGAAGGATGGAGATATAATGCATTATTGGATGATATCCACTTCATCAAAAG
>JAATVK010000014.1 GCA_014523485.1 Nitrososphaerales archaeon TH5894 | reverse complement strand
TATTACAGCAATCACTGACAAGATTGGAATTTACTTATGATCCCATACAACAGTCACTTTATAAATCAGCAACTGATGCCTTTAACTTAGGATTTCTAGGAGATACAAAACCTGATCTATCTAATATTTTTGATTTAAATATTCTCAATAAAATCTTAAAAGAAAAGGCTTTAGTACCCATTAATAGTACTGCTATTAAACAGTAGAATATCTAATAAAAAACTGAGCAATCCTTTAAATTTTTTTATTTTTCTTCAAATGATATCTTAGCTTGTTACTTTAGATTATTTCACTTTATGTATTTAATAAGGTTTTGACTTTGGTTATTGGATTATAGAAATAGATGAGTAACCTGATCTATTGTAGACAGTTAATAGATCCAAAGTACACATATTGTTAAATTAAGGAGAATCACTTTCAAAACTATCCGTTTGCTCTTCGAAATAATATTAGTTGGCTCAATCCCACAAACTATTTCTCAAATGAGGAATGTAGATAATATTTTAATTCTTTTACACTATATTCTCTGAATATTATCTATCGCTATCAGTTTACACAATTTATCTTTCAGTACTTTTCAACCATTATTCTTTTATAAAATGCTCAGCAAAAGCAGCTTATTCTATTTAGGATAAAATAATAATTATAGGCGTTTTAAGTTAATTATGAATAAGATTTGAATTTTATACCACTTTGCATAATTAACGGCGGTCCAATTTAATTATTTTACATTTTTTGCAATAAAACTTATTTGTATCCATTACTTCTAATTTTCCATGACATTTGCTACATAAAAGACGTTGTTTATCAGTCAACATATTTCTTATCATATTAAGAACAAATGGAATAACAAAAGCAGTTAATCCGTACGCTAGTAATCGCATTAATAGACCATTACCTGATTTAGAGTATTCTCGATATCTTCTCATTATATATATAATATGTTTTAATATTAGAAAAAGGTTATTAACAATTTTTTATTTATAATTATCTTCTAACACAGAAAAAGTATTAGTTTGAGACAATTTTTAGTAGGAGCTTATGTTAAATATGATAGAGTAAAATCGATGACATAATTCAATATAGAAATTCTTGATGCCGGTAGATTATTCTCATTGAATTCAGATTTTTAACTTATCTCAAATCCGTAACATCAATTCTGTTAATTATACGAAATTAGTACTTTTATTAGATACTATCAGTTGATGCTATAATTACTTTCTATCACAATAGCATTCACTGGTTATACAATTTTTAATCTATTTTGTTATACGTTATTTATTCAAAATAGTAAGTAATCAAATATAGATATTTTTTAAATAAGATATTTGTGAAATTCTATAAAAAACAACAATATCAATCTTCAAAGAATGAAATTGCTAACTTCAATTAAAGAAATTAAGGAAATTTAATAAAATAAAATTTGGAATATTAATAACAAATATCCTCACATACAAAAACAAATATTAGTTTTATTGTTTGAATTTTATGTACTCTTGTGAAATTATTAAATCCAATCAGTGCTTTTTTATGGGGACTTAGACGTAATCATCGTGATGTCATTAATCTGTATAGTTCTCTCTCACCTCTAATGTCTATTACAACAGGGAGCAATATGCTTAATTTTGGGTTTTGGTCAAATGGGATTGATAACCCCCCACAAGCACAAGAAAATCTCTGTAAAACAATTGGAAAATTAGCAGAACTTGAATCAGCTGAAACCCTTATAGATGTAGGAAGCGGTTTATCTTCTCCTGCCATACTTTGGAAAAATGAATATCCATTATTAGACATTTATTGTATTAATATTAATCTTCCTCATCTTATTTCTGCAAATAAATTAAAGAAGCAATTTTTTATTCAAAAAAATTCAAGTAAAAATTTTAAAAATGATATTACTCTATTCAATAGTACAGCTATTAAGTTACCATTTAATAAACAATCGATAGATAGGATAGTAGCTTTAGAATCTGCTCAACACTTTAAGCCATTAATTCAATTCATTAGGGATGTAAAGTTTATATTAAAAAAAGATGGGATTTTTGTTATTGCAATACCAGTTATTACCCATGTGTTTAGTCCTATCCAAAATTTGGTTAAACTAGGTATTCTTTCCTTTACTTGGGCATCAGAACATTATGTACTTAATCATATTTTGGAAATTTTAAAAAATGAAAATTTTAAAATTATTGAACTACTAAATATTGGGCCATTAGTATACAATCCTTTATCAGAGTACTATATTAGAAATAGAAAGATCTTTATTAAAAGGATTACTTCTGAGTATGGTTTTTTGCTTGAATATATATTATTTAAGTCCCTTTTAAAGATGGACAAATTGTCAAAAGATAAGATCATTGATTATGTTATAATAAAATTAAGAAAGATATAACTACATTAATAATTCGTCTAAATAATTCTCCTGTAGTAAAAAATATGATATCATTTGAAAAGTTATATGAAGGTAAAACTTGCAAGATATGTTATTAATATTTGGTCGATATAGAAAAGTTTATTTTAAATAAATGAATTTAATCTTATTACTTTAGTTGTACAAATAAAGAATTTTGCATTTGTAGAATTTATAGTAAAATGAATAAATGCTATCTATAAATTGATTCCAAATCAAAGATTATTTTTATTATTATTATTATTAATACTATCTTTTTTCTGTTTTATTTGAAAATAACATCTAAACCATCCACTAGCTTGTTTTGCTACCTCTTCTAATTTTCCTGGTTCTTCAAATAAATGACTGGATTGAGGGATAACAACTAATTTTTTCTTCTCTACATTTACCAATTGTTTTTCTATGACTTCTCGATTCCATTCAATAACAGGATAATCATTTTCCCCCACTAGAAACAAAGTTGGGCATTTGATTTGCTTCAGTGAGGTATATTTTGAGGCTAGATCTACTCTACCACCTCTTGATACGATCGCACTTATGTTTTCATGTTTTTTGTCTGCAGCAATTAGAGCTGCTGCTGATCCTGTACTCGAACCAAAATAACCAAAGGTATTATGAGAAATATTAAATTGATTATCTTGATTTCCAATCCAGTCTGTTATAGCAATTAATCTCTCACCCAAAAGTGGAATATTGAATCTATATTCTTTTGTAACAAGATCTTTTTTTTCTTCTCTTTCTGTTAAAAGATCTATTAATAAAGTCGAAACACCATCATTATTTAAAACTCTAGCTACATATTGATTCCTAGGACTAAATCTACTACTACCACTTCCATGAGCAAAGATTACTAGACTTTTTGAAGATTTAGGAATAGTTAAATTTCCTTCTATTTTTTCTTCTCTAGATTCCTTATCTATTGGAATTCTTACTATATTTCCATTTTCCAAAGAACTACTATTATTATAGTAATATACAATAATAACTATCCTTTTGTTTAAGTATAGAAGTAGATGTATTAATTAGAAATACTTCATATTCAACAATAGTTATTAATGCATGATTCAATTACTATTTATCTTTTTATTTAATATAATTATCATTGATTACTATAAACAAAATAATAGTCAGGCTTATACATATAGGAGCAAGCAGTAATGGGTAACGCCATAGTTGATTGCACTGCCATTTTCTTGGTAGTGATGTATATACATCTAGACGTTGATAGTTCTATTATTTTTCTATAACAAAGCCATACCCTTCTACTATTGTGAGGAACAATTCAATAAATGAAGACTATGAGATTAAATTCCGATTGTTTTGGACTGTATTAACTTTTATGATACCAGTTGTTTAATCATTTGAGATAAATTAACTGCCATAGCATGAACATTCTACGACTATTCTCTGCTGATTCAAGCAATATTGTAAAAGTCCAGAATATGACAACAACTTAAGGTTTTTATTTGCCTATTGAAGTATCTCTGGTAGTAGAATTTAAGATACTTAAAAATTACTGAAACCTAATTTAGTCAGATTTGAAGTCTATTGATATTATTATTCAAAAACAATAACCTATTATATAGTTCTAAATACTTAAGAAAAAATACTAGAGATATACATGATTTACAACAAATATATTTAAGTCCACTAAGACTAATAATATTTATGCATCATAATGACGAAGATGCATGGTGGAATAATACTCCATACGAAATAGAATGTAAAGGAGAAGTAGAATGCTATGATAAAATAAATGAACTTCATCCTAAATATCCACTTATAATTTATAATTTTGCTCGAAGATACAAACAAAGGTTAAAGAAGATTCTATCAACAATTAAAGTGAAATCACCAGGAGATCTCAATAACACAAATAACAACAGAATAGTATTTACTATATTATGAGAAATTTTTTCTGCTTGATTATTTAATTTCCTTATTCTACTACCACTACTACTAACAGATCGGAGCGATAACAAGAAAAAACAATAGAATGGGTAAAGGGTAATATAGATAGACTTTTCTTGACAGGAGTATAAAATATTTGTCCACTATGAGAAATATTAATTTCATAACCATTTTTGCTTATTATATCGTTAGTTAATTGCATATCCTGGGCAGGTAGAAGGTCCTCTATGATTATTAAGACTATAACGATTTGAATTTCATCTTCTTGTAAAATGCTTCTAAAGTTAGTAGAGTCTTTCTTTTATTTTATTAGATGCTGCTGGGATTATTCTTTAATTATATTTTTTAATTTTATCTTTTTTTGCAGTTTTTTCTTTCTCTCTTTTTATCTTTTGTTGTTGTTGTTGTTTTTTTGTTCTATTTTGAATGAATTTTGATCTACCATACTTTTTATTATTATCTTTGTTTAAAATGCAGAGAAGAAGAGGTAAATAATTACAATAAAGGATTAAAAGAATTTTTAAATTTTTTTGTATTTCTTGTACCT
>JAATVK010000154.1 GCA_014523485.1 Nitrososphaerales archaeon TH5894 | reverse complement strand
TTAATTAAATGAATTTAGTATTTATTTATTCATCAATTTCTCATTCTCGACTAAGAATATAATAAATTTCCCTTTTTACTCTATCAAGTATCTGTCTAGGAACAAGTCATTTTCTGTACAGATAATGAAGTTATAGTTTATTAGAATAGAATTTATTTATAATTGATAATGCTCACTTTTATTAGATATTTAGAGTGAAAATTGAAAAGAAAGGAAAACAAAGAAATTTCTAGTTTTTTAAAATAATTAATAATTTTATTTATATCAAGCAAAATTTCCTTTTATTACTTGTCAAATTTATTATTAATTACTTTAGCTCAAGTTATTCGAAATAATATAATTATGAATAAATTTCGTTTTAGAGAATAAACGTTAATTTTAAATAGTTCAATTTAAGCAACTCTGATATGAAAAGAACTATTTTCTATTATATTTCTCTATTACTTATCGCCCTATATCCTACAATGGCATGGGCTCAAGAACAATCTAGTATCAGTAATGACTCCTCATCATCGTCATTATCATTAAACAATACAAATGTTGATTTTGTAACTAATATAGAATTCATTAAAGGTCATTTATCTGCTGCAATTTCAAACAAACAAGCAGGAAATAATGAACTTACACAGACACACACTTTTCATCCAATAAATGAAATATACACATTAATTAGAAATCAATTATCATCTGCAGATAATGAATTAAATAAAACATTAATTGATTCACTAAATAATTTAACGTCAATAGTTTTTAAATCGACGCCTGTAGAATTTGTTAATTCTGCAGATTCTGTGAAGAATCTATTAGATAAGGCAATTATTGTAGTTATACCAGGAAATGAAGTTGCTGATATTAAATTTAATATGAGTACTTTAATTAATTTACTTAAAACTGCTGAATCTGAATATGATATAGGTATAGAAAATGGTACGATTACAAATATTGCAGAATATCAAGATGCTCAAGGTTTTGTATCATCTGCCAATGAATTGTTCAATAAAACAATTAACAATCTAAATAAAACAATGGCTAATAACTTTACAAAAATTAAAGGTTTCCTTAATCAATTAAATACCTCTATGAATAATAAAGAAGATTCAAAACAAATCTCTACAACAGTTAGTAATATAGTAAATACTATACCAAAAATACTTGATATACAAGCAAAGGATCTTGCAATTCTTGTTTCAACAGATATAGAATCATCTGAAGTAATAAATAATATTCGCAGTCTACTAGATCAATCTATCGAAAAGATAAAGAGTAGTGATTATCAGAATGCTGAAACTTTAGTAATAGAAGCATATTTAGATAACTTTGAATTTTTAGAGCCAGAAATAGCAAAACATGATGAATCACTTATGAAGGATACTGAAGTTCTGTTGAGAGAACAACTCCGAAATCTTATACAAGGAAATGCCAATGTAGAAGATATACAAAAAATGGTAAATAACATAAAGACTAAATTAGATGAAATAGAAAAAATATTAGAATAAGATTTTTTTTATTTTATAATTAGTATCTTTTTATATTTGAAATGACTGTGTATTTCATCAAATGCTAATAGTCAGTTTATGTTTTATTACATCCTTTTTCATATTTTTTTATGTAGATTACACTTTGACTTATTCTACTTCTCCTATAGTTAAAATATCGCCAGAATGTGGTACTTTGAAAGATCATAGAATAAACATGACTGTAAACGGCTTTAATAAGAATGGTAATGTATATTGGGAATTCATTACTTCTAAAGGTATTATGGATTATTATGGATATTTTGATACTAATGCTACAGGAGGATTTAACGATTATACTATAGCAGATGGTCTGTTACCAGATATGTATACACTGCGTTTCTTTGATGATAAAAACAACGATTATATCAAAGATCCAAATGGAGCAGAAGTTATCTTAGATTATGAAATTCCTTGTAATAGCGTTCTATTTTAGGAATATAAAACTGTAATTAATTTATTCATTATCATTCACTAATCCAATAGATATAATTCAATCTTATTTTTCAAGAAGGAGAAAGGAATAATGAAAAACATATAAATAATTTGTGAATCATTAGAATTCGGTAGTTTCTCTAATAATATATTCAATGACATTATTATTATTCATTAATTAGGAAATAATTATATTAGATCAAGAATACAAATCATGACTTATAATCACTACCTTAAATTCCATTCACATATCCTCTTGTTTTCACTAATAGTGAATTTAAGTATTTGTGACTATTTTAATGTTTTTTATATTTCAATATTGAGTAATATTGGATAATTATAATCACTAAAGTAACACATAATAATTTTGGTATCATTAATACTAATATTACATCAATAGAGTCATATAGTCTATTCTTCCTATACAAGTCTTGATAACAATAATAAGATATTTTATCAATAGAGAAACTAAATAAAGTTTTTTAACTACATTTTAGAGATTATTAAAATGTATTTAGAAATTAAATTGTACAAATTTTTTACATATCCTTTTGTTTTTAGTGTATTATTATATCTTATTTGTTTACAAACTTTAACTTTCCAAGATGTTTTTTCTACAACTAATAAATCTTTTGAGTCTATCAATGAAAGTAATCTTATTAACAGCGTCAAGAAAAATTTCATTAATATAAGTGATAATAATAATAATACTTCTGTAAATCAAGATCAAACTTTAAATAAACAAAAAATAAAAATTGTTGCGGCAGGTGATTTTGGTTGTCGACCTATAGCACAAAATAATATTAAACAAATAGAATTACAAAAGCCAGATCTTTTCTTGGTATTAGGAGATATATCATATGAACCAACTATGGATTGCTGGTATACTATGACCAAAGCATTAGATTCAAAAATTAAAATAGCAATAGGTAATCATGAGGATGAGGAAGAAAAAGCAAAAGGAGGTTCTAAAGAACTAAAAGATTCATTGTTAAATCATTATAATTTACAAAATTCATACTATTCGTTCGATTATGGAAATGTACACTTTTTAGTATTAGATACACAATTAGAATTTTCACTTGATGTTTTTAAACCACTAGAAGAGGAAGAGAAAGAATATTATGATGATAACATTAAAGATGATGAAAGTAAAAACCCAGATGCAAAATATTATTCTACAACACTTAAAGATCTCTTAGCCAAATATAATATAAAGGCCGAAATACCCCCATATCATTTATTAAATGATGAAGTGATTGTAGAAGATGTTCCACTACAAAACGAACAATATCAATTTGCTGTAAATGATCTAGAAAAGGCTAATAATAACTCATCTATTGATTGGATATTTGTTATGTTTCACAAGCCAATTTATTCTTCACTTACAAGCCATTTTCAAGAATATATAATGAGAGAAAAATATCAACCTATCTTTGATAAATATGAAGTTGATATAGTATTACAAGCCCACAATCACTTTTACGATAGAACTTTACCTCTTAAATTTAATCCTAATAACACTAGCCAACCAATTGTAGATGAATCAAATAATATAAATAAATTTGTTAATCCAGACGGCTCAATTTATTCAGTTATAGGTCTAGGAGGCAGAAGTAGTCATATATTTTTAAATCAACCCGCTTATGTAGTAAATCAATATAATGGATTTGGATTTCTTAGTATTGAGATTAATGGAAAAGAGTTAGATGGAAAATATTATGATATAGGATACAAATGTAAAGAAGAAAAATTAAAAGAAAAGGATTTAGATGAAGGAAATTTGGTAATATATGATATGTCAGCTTGTAAGAATAGTAAAATTAGAGATTCTTTAGAAATAATTGACCATTACAGTATATCCAAAACAAGTTAATTTTAGCAAATTTTTTTATTTTATTATTAATATAAAAAAATTTTGAAAAATAAAGAAACATATTCTTATTATCATTTCGATTTCTGCTGTAATTTTTTATGAAAGTCATCTGCCAATCAAATATAGAATACTCTTTGTCATTATAGTAGATTTATTATTCTTTAAATAATATATGTCCCTTATTGCTATTTTCTTCTTGGAATCCATGAATATGGAACAGGTAACTACCTTTTTTATTTCTTGTTGATGTATTTCGTTTATACATTCTTTCTTTTTTACATTTACTACATAAGTCATTATTTTTTCTTAAATAGACCAAAACCTTCTATATATAATAGTGATTAATCCTAAGTTAAATATAGATCATGTACATCTTAAAGTATTAGATTTAGAAAAATTCTCTTCAATTTTATAGGTCTATTCTTAGATTTAAGATAATAAAGACAAGAATCTAAGACTACGTTTCTTTCAACAAATAACAAAAACTCATACTTTTTTTTTTGATTGCGCTTACAGAAGTAAATAATGTTCTCAAACCTCTACGAAAACAAAGAGTAGCAGGCCTATATAATTTGCAATTTTATTACCAGAAAGAAAGTTTTTATCACATTTTCTCAAACATATAAAAAAAATCTTACTACTGAATATTATAAGGGATGGCAGATCATGTAGTATCAGAATTTATTTATATATACGATCCTGATTTTTAATGGAATTGAAGTTTATAGGATATAAGTCTCCTTTAGAATGGAAGTACATTCTTTTTATAAATTCAAAGAATTCCAATAATCTAATTTAAATAATTCTGATTGAGTCAAAATACGCTCAGATTCAGAAATCTAATGAATTAGACAGACTTCTCATATTAATAGATGGAATAAGAATCAGAAAAACTATGAGGGCTATGTCCGCTTGGAATTTTATTAATTTGATAATTTTCTAAAATTGATAAAATTGTAATAAAAGTCAATTATATCTAAGTGATATCGATTTTTTTAAAAATAACTTTGGATATTAACAAGAAAAAACAACAGCTCACGCTTTACATATGGTTAACATTGTGACGTTTTGTCATAAATATGGTTAATATTATCATGTTTTGTCAATTTATTTAGAAATGTAAAGATTTTACTTACCCAGAATTCATTGTTTGTATCTAACATATTCATGATTCATGTATTCCCTGCAAACATTGATGTTGGGTTATATAATTGTAAATAAAATTTTATATATCAAAATAACTGATCCACGTTTATAGAAAGATTCAAACACTCACATTTAGCTCAATAACAGTACTGACCCCATTTTATTTTGGTTGGTCCCATTTACTTGTAAATGTGATGGATTTGTTAAAATATGAATAGGCATTTAAAAATAATACATTTAATAATTGTCGATAACTGAAATTGATTTTACTAAAATTTTTTTGCTACAACAGATCCAATTTGAAAAGTAGTGAGTGAGTGAATTATAACCAGAAAAATTGAGTGGTTATCTCAATAACTAATTAGCTGGAGGTTGTTCTTGACCTGCTTGTTTATTCATAATCTGAGATCTGATCGAGGCCACAGTTTGATCAATTTGATATACTGCTAGTTTGTCTCTTCCAATTATCTCGAATTTTTGAAGAATTGTTTGAAATAAAGTCTCTTCTTCTAGTTGTTCACTTACAAACCATTGCAAGAATGAATAAGTAGTACGGTCTTTTTCTTTTTCAGCAATTTCTACTAAATTGTTAATGTGCTTTGTAACAGTTTGTTCACTCTTTAGACCAGCTTGGAAAGTAGATTCTAGTGAATCGAATTTACCTTGAGGTTTTTCTATTGCTGGAATTATGGCTTCGGCCCCTGTATTATTAAGATAATGAATGAACTTTAGCATGTGTATGTTTTCCTCATTGGCCTGTTCGAAAAAGAATGCTGCACTTCCCTCATATCCAGTTCTTTCACACCATGATCCAATAGCAATATATGCATAGGTACCTGATGCTTCATAAGCAATTTGATCATTCATTGCTTTTTCCATTTCAGATGAAATTCTCATTGTAATAATCTTAGTATTTTTAGGATACCTATATATTTTGGGATTTGAGTTTTTTAGAAATACTAGTAAGACCTATTTATCGTAAAAGACTAGAAAAAACGTGACATTTGCATAGAAGCGACTATAAAAATTGGATTATGTAATTTGCACTGGCATAAACTTTTTTCTGCTTTTATAATACATGAGAGTATCATACAGATTTGAGGAAAACATTACTAATTACAGGTTGGTATTGAGCCAATATACAAAATAGACTTGAACTCTTATATCTGAGTATAGAAATATGCGTGTATTTTTCTGTTTTGATATTTAGTTGAAAAATTTGATATAACAAGAAATAATATTCCAATTATGTATTTCATCATTTATACCACTTTGCATAATTTTTATTGATGGAAAATTTGATAATTAATTCAAGCTATGAATAAAAATTGAATGTTTGTTGAGATGAATGACATTTTTGGTATTGGGAAAATTTCCGTACTAATTCAGTAAGACAAACTATCTTTAAAAGAATGTGATACAATTATGTAACTTTATACTATTTTTTACTTATATTAAAATTGTATCTTTTATAGACTCTTCCTAATACTTTTATATATTATTAAATAAAACATAATAATTTAAACTTATATAGAAAAAACTTTACAGTTATGTAACCAAAATATTAACTATTATTATAATTTTGAATCTCGAAAATGAAACAATTTATTGGATTTAGAAACTTTTATATGATGTTATTGTAAATTTATCAGAAGGAAAAATTCTTATTTCGTAATACATATTGTTTTAAATTTAATATTAGCTATATTCTTTATAGCGATTTTGATACTCAAATTACAGTCTCATATTCTCAATAACTAGATACCAATGTAACACCTCACTTTACACAGATGATTCCAACTTGGCGACACACTTAATCTCGATCATTAGGTCAGGGAACGCAAGACGTTGAATTTGCACAATGGTACTTGCCAAAACCGGAGTGCTGGAAAACACCTCTTTCCTGCACTTAA
>JAATVK010000153.1 GCA_014523485.1 Nitrososphaerales archaeon TH5894 | reverse complement strand
TCTGATATTCTTTTATTAAAATTTTATTATTAGATTATAGAATTATTGGATGATATCAACCTTTTTTATTGTTATGTCTTAAATTATAATTTCTCTAATATTTCATAGTCTTTTGGAAAATAAACTAACCCTATAATATTAAAGTTACATCTATAATAGAAAACAACTTCTACGTTCTCAAAAATAATATTTAGAATATAAGAGTTTAATTAGTTTGTTGTCTCTGCTTTGTTATGTACTTCTAGATTAGTTTCACCTACCTTTATTGCTTGAGTTAGACAAACCGTTACACAAGCCATACACCAGATACAATCATGCTCTCTTACTGGGTGTGATTTATCAGTATAGTCTTTTCTTCCTTCTCTATCATGATTTTCACCTGTGCCTGCAGTTGTAGGCATTTGTCATTTCTACCGCGGCTATATCATGCTCACTTCTGTATCACTGGAATACTTGGACAGGACATGCCTCTATACAGGCTCCATCGGCAATACTCGAATCCCAATCCACAGCAACAAAAGTCCCATGAACTTCTAGAGGAACATATTCTTCTCCTCTGGTTTTGTATGATTCTTGAACTTGATCGTTTGAGGCGGATTAGACATTCGACCTTCCAGGACCCCCTACAAAGTGAATTCGACCATCTTCATTTTTATGCTTCCCTATAACTTGATGGTTTTGGGGAAATGCTGGATCTATTGGCATAATTATAATTACGATCTATTTTCTTCAAAGCGTTGGACCTTCATATTGAAATTCAGAGTAAATGAAATTTACAATATAACAGAATTACTAAAGTAGTTTTATATCATATTTAACAATAGGATAAATTTATTTGACGCTTGGTAATTTTTTCAATAATATTTGAGTAAACTAGTTGTGTAGCTGCTATATAATATTTGGAAAATTTATATTAATTTTTCTCCTTGCTTTGTTGTTGTTGTTTTAAATACGACTGAAACCTCTTATATCTTTCAGGAACATGGTCCATCGATAGTGATGTATCAATTTCCTTCGTATAGGGCTGTCCTCTCACAAATGATTCCGCAATATGAGTTGGGAATTCCATATTTACTTTTGGGGGTAAAGGAAGTTCAAATGGATCGATATATGCTTCAACAATAGTGGGTAATTCATTTTCTTCATTCATAGCCATACTAAGTACAGATTTTACCTCATCAATTTTTTTTATTGTAAACCCTTTACCTCCACTTGCCTCTGCAAATCTTGCATAATCTATTGGTGTAAATTCTACTGCATATTCAGGATTTCCGAGAAATGCCATTTGTTCCCATCTTATCATTCCTAGGAGATTATTCTTCAAAATTATAATTTTAATTGGCAACTTGTACTGAACTGCTGTAGCAAATTCTCCCATTAACATTGTGAACCCACCATCACCTACAAATGCTATGGACTGTCTATCAGGAAAGGCAATCTTTGCAGCTATTGCATAGGGTAACCCACATGCCATTGTTGCCAAATTACCAGAAACTGAAAATTTCATTCCTTTTCTCATTTCGAGAAAACGAGCAGCCCACACTGTATTATTGCCGCTATCTACAGATACAATTGCATTTTCTTCCAATTCTTCGGAGACTGCATGTGCAATAACTTGAGGTTTGATTGGAATATCTTGTCTATTGCTTTGCTCTTTCAAAATTTCCTTCCATTTTGCCATAGATTTTTGCATAGATTGTAAGAATTGCAAACTTATAGTGGAAATATCCATTTTACTTTTATTATTATTAGTATTATTATGATTTTTCAAATCGTCTTTTATATTATTTTTAGGTGTTATTCTGTTTTTTAATAATGGAAGTAATTCTGACAAAACCGTTTTTGAGTCACCAACTAATCCTACCTCTACCGGATATCTAAGTCCAATTTTTTCGGGTTTCATATCGATCTGAATTCCTTTCGCCTGACCGGGTTTAGGAAGATATTCCATATATGGAAATGATGTTCCAATCATAAGTAACGTATCAGTTTCAGCCATGGCCTCACTTGAAGGTTCTGTTCCAAGCATTCCTAATCCTCCCAGATTTAATGGATGATCATCAGGAACAACTGCTTTTCCAAGTAATGCTTTGACTATTGGTGCATTTAATTTTTGTGCTACTGCCAAGACTTCTCTTGAGGCATTTAATGCACCCTGTCCAACCAATATTACAATTTTGTTACCAATATTGAGTATATTAGCTGCTTTTTCTATTAATTTTTTATCTGGTAATGCAAAAGAATCAAAAATGTCTGATGTGTGACCTGGAACCTTATGTTTGGAATAATCGCCTCTAAGCTTTCTTTCCTGAACATCTATAGGAATATTTATGTGACCAACACCTTTGCGGGCAAGACAACTTCTGCATGCAATATCTACTGCCATCTCAGCTTGCTCGGGAACATGTATCATTGTATTGTATGATGCAACATCTGAAAAAAGTTGTAATAGTTTTACATCTTGAAGAAAACTAGAATTCATTAAATCTGAGAAAGTGCTACCAGTAATGGCAATCACGGGAACATTATCAGCCTTAGCATCATATAGACCATTTAAGAGATGAATTGCTCCTGGACCAGACGTTGCTACACATACACCTATCTTCCCTGTATATTTAGCATATGCACAGGACATAAGAGCCGCTGATTCTTCATGTCTTACGAGGACAAACTTTATTTTATCTTGTCTAATCCTTAAGGCTTCAATAAAGCCATTAATTCCATCACCTGGTATACCAAAAACCACATCAATCTTCCAATCAATTAATGCTTCAGCTACAATGTCAGCTGTTTTAAAATTCTTGTATTCACCATTCATGCTTGATATAAAATGTTAATACTTAAATATTCAACTGAAAATACAATTCAATAAAAAATAATAAAGAAATATTCTATTTAATAATTTGTATCAAATTTTTTGACGCCATAGCCTGAACCAATCTACTAGTTTGTGAATTGGCTGATATTACAATAGGTCCAGGCTATGACTTTTGAATCATTTGATCTGCCTAGATTCTTTTTTTATGGATTGAAGGTAATATATTAGTGATTGTTTATCATATATTGATTTCTCGATCTCATTGTTTACTTTGAATATCTATCTTAATTGATTTAATAAAAAAATAAAAAAAATGATGGAGGTTTAAGGTATATGGGCTGGTAGATTGTCAAAGCATCGAGCAAACGCCAGAATAAAGATATCAGACGTTGACTCAGTTTCAGTTGCCTGGACTACCCAAGTAGACGATCCTAAATTCTTATCTTCAATACTAAATGCGCCTGGAGGATTGGAAACAAAAAAACTGTAACTTCCGCTCAATACTACATCTCCTGTATCGCATGTAGCCGAAGACTGTACATTACCGGTCGCGGCAGTATTAACAAAATCTCCACTATCCACACTATACTATCTATTTGATAATATTTCAGTAGGACTTGGTAGACCTTATGCTCCATTAACTCCATTTGTTCCATTGAAGCCTCGTGGACCTTGAAGGCCTCGTGGGTATTGTGCTGCATTAACTCCATTGATTCCATTAATTCCATTTAATCCTGGTGGACCTTGTGCTCCATTATCTCCATTGGTTCCATTGAAGCCTCGTGGACCTTGAAGGCCTCGTGGGCCTTGTATTCCATCCATTCCATCTTCACCTGGAGGGCCATGCATACCTGTTACTCCAGTTGCTACAGGTAATTCTCTTTCATCTTGTACGCCTGCTGGTCCTGGTGGACCTTGTGGACCTAGCTGACCTCCTATTGGTTCTGATGGTCCTTGTGGGCCAGGTGGACCTTGTGTTCCTGTTATATTATTATCTGGCCTATAATCATCATCTTCCTATTCTTTGTCATCAAATTTGAAATGCTTACATAATTCTACTGAGCTTACGAAGAAGCCTTCGAATGGTCCTGTTCTACATTGATATTTGTTATCATCAGTAGGATATGTGCTATAAGAACTATCGTCATAATAGTTTTCATATTGAGCCATTGCTGGATTTAAAAGAAAACTATTTTGCTGCTGCTGCTTCAGGAAAGGTACTAAAACTAATATGACCAATGAACTTGCCAAAAGTCCAAAGGTAAATACTCGAACTGACCAGTAGATACTACTTTTTTGACAGTTAAAATATAATTGATGTGCTTAGGTTCACTTGCTAAAATAGTATTATTAAATTAGATCAGTGAATTAGATTAGTGATTGTTTGTTGTAATTTTCAGTTGCTAATTTTTATTAGTTAAATCAATTCTGAAAATAATTTATTGAATTTTTTGTTACTAAGTCTAATAAAATATTACTAGTGGAATAGATTAATAAATTGTCATAGCCTGAACTAATAGTAGATTTGATATTCTGATAACCTTACTTTGGAGTTACATATCATCAGAGATAATTAAAGTCAACGTTGACATTAATTTATCAATATTTTGAATATTATTTTGTATTTTTTCTTTTAAATCGACCACTGTGTCAAATATTATTTCCACAACCAGATCATATGGACCATTAACCACCTCTACATTTACAACATTGTCCATTTTTTCTAGAATATTAGCGATCTGGAATCTATATTCAGGATCACATATAAGCAAAAGATATGCACGTAGCATGCAGATATATAGTTATTAAATATATAAAAGCAATGGTAGAATTTTTATCTCTTAATTCCAAGACAAGGACTAAGGTTAAGAAGTCGCTTCATTATCAATTTCTAATATAATCAGGAATTTAACATTATAATGGATAACTCTTTTCAACATTATTCATCCTATGACTTTCATAATATTAAATGTACAATGAAACAGAATATGAAGAATGAGTAAAGAGTACAAATAAAATTTTATCCTCATTTTATATATTAGTTAAAGGTTAATCGGGAGATAGTGTAATAAATCAATAATTAGATATTTATAATCAAGAGAAAAGTTAACACAACGTAATTCTTAATTTTTTTATTGATCTAAATATTAGTAAACAGTAACAAAATAAAATTTAGAGGTTTGTTAATAATCTAGTCTACATATAATTTTCTCACCAAACTTATCTTCTAACTCTATAATTATAAATGAAACTTAGATGGTATTAAAAAATCTATTTATTTATGGTTTGGGTATATACCAGATTAATGTATTGTCGGAAGAAATACAATCTACTACAATCTTTTGAACCTCTTGAGAATTAATTAAATTTTGATTTAGTTTCGATACTAAGGTACAAAATATAATATTTTAAAATTCAGTGTATCAATTAAGTGATCTCTATTATATACTAAAAGAACTTTTCTTGATTACTTTTCATAATCTTCTTTGTAGATAATGAAGTTATTAGGAAAGATTTATAATTTCATAAAATATGTAGAGCTAACTTTGCTTTTTATAAAAGAAACAAAAAATTCCATTGGGTTAGATGTATTTAGTATTTATAGTATTTTTCTTTATAGTAAATCTATCGGAGTTCTGCCAATTATTGCGTACTTGATAATTGGCCTCGTAAAGTTGCTATTTCGAATAGCTTGGTTAGTAAAAAATGTTGAAAATAATTATCTTTAATCATAATGTATTATA
>JAATVK010000152.1 GCA_014523485.1 Nitrososphaerales archaeon TH5894 | reverse complement strand
TTGTAGACTTCATCAGATTTTGAATTTTTGATTTTAGTTCTTTATCAACTCCTGGAGAAAACTCTTGTGGTGCTTCTGGTAGATTTGGTATTGCTCCTCCTTCAGGAAGTCCATCCAATGTCTCGAGTTGACCATCTTTAAAAGGAGAGTCTCCATTAAATATTAAGGATAAGCCAGATTTTTCATTTGTCATTGTCCATTGTTGATTATGCAAATTCAGTTCTTCCAATTCTCTTACTTCGGGCATTTTTGAAGTATCAACCTTTGGAACAGGTAATGTTTTGTTCCATTCAACCCCTAGTGTTTCTAATGCTTTGGCAAATACTTTTTCATGAGCCAGATCTCTTACAATTAAATAGGAAACAGTTGCCCTGTAGGCTTTATCATCACTCATCTCATACAATCTACATTTTTGAAGTCTACCTGTCGCCTCTAACATTAAATTATAAAGCATATTTAAGACTAAATTTCCACTATCATACACATAAGTTGCAGACCATGGATTTCCTGCAGCATCTACTGGTCTACAACTCTGCCCAGCAACTAGAAAATGATGTATATTTGGTGATTCAAGTGCAATAGCGAGTGGAAGTTCAGTAGGATCTGCTTGTGTAGATGATCCTTCTAATAGGACATTTATTGTATTAGAAATTAATTCTACATGGCCCATTTCTTCTGTTGCAATTGATCTCAATAGATCTTGATACGGTTTTGCATCTCCTCTAAAATTTATGTTCTGAAATAAGTATTGCATCATAGTCCTCATTTCTCCAAATTGTCCTCCAAGACCTTCCTGTAAAGCTTGTGCTGCTTTGGGATTAGGTCCATCACTTTCAGGGAGAGGATTTGGTAGTTTATTTATTGATGTAAACATGAACTTGTTTGTTTTATAAATTATATAACCATTGTATTATATGAAAAATAATATACTTTCCAAGGTTACGTATAGAAATTATAGAAAGAAAACAATTTTGAATATTAAACTTAAGAAATAACTTTATAAAATTTTTCAATTCTTTATATTTATTTCCTTAAATTAAAAACCCTTGCATCTCTTCAGCTGGTAATTGATAAAGGAATAGTTAGGTCAGATAGTATTATTATATATTCTTCACTTAAATTCTTCCAAATTTTACTTATCAAATGTTATAATTACAATATTGTGGTAAAAAGACGTAGTATAGCGAAAAATATGGTTATCTCTGGGTTACATTAATTTTATTTTCTGGTTCTATAATTGGACATTGGTATTATGGATTCCAATCAGGAAATACCTTGGAGGAAAATTTAAGAGATACTTTTGAGAATTGGCAATCTGAATTTTTGCAGCTAATTTGGCAAGTAGCCGGATTAACCTCTTTGGTATATAGGTAGTCCTCAATCAAAAGAAGAAGAAGAGAGAAATCAAGAGATGTTACAATGGATCATTAAAAGATTAGATCCACAAAAAGCAGAAGAATTTCTAAAGGAAATAGAAGAAAAATACCCAAAAAATAGACAAAAAGTAGATATATGGTTTTTTAATATCTTATTTATTATCCTCGACAATTACTTCTTTTCGTTTGTTAATTTCATCAAAATCTGGGGTATATACGCTACAACAGCCATGTGGTGCAATTACATCTGAAACGTTACCAAACAAATCTGGTCCTTTATCATTTACCATCATACATTTTCCTCCAGTCATATTTATCCAATAAATACAATTATAACAGAAAAATCCTTTTTGAAAATTCGAATTTTTAAACTCATCGCGTTCAATATAACCTGCTTTGAGTTTACTTTGTTTTTGAAATTTTGTCACCTTCCCCATAGTATCTGATGCTTTTTCAGTAACATCTTCCATAGTATCTTTTGCTTTGTCAATTACATCTTCCATAGTATCTTTTGCTTTGTCAATAAAACTTTTATCAGACATTTCTATTATCACTTTATCTCCTTTTCATTTGGTGTCCATAAAGAGCATACAGCATATGGGAGTATTTTGCCAGAAATATTACCATCTATATCTTGACCTTCATCTGTTACAATCATACAATGTTCGGGTTTGATAAAATAGTCACAGTTATAACAGAAATATCCTTTATGAGTATCTGTATCTTTAAACTCCTCAATTTCCATATAGCCAGAGGTAACTTTTGTTAATTTATTATGTTCAGTAGCCTGTTGAGGAATCTTTTGTGTAGATAAAAAATTCGAAGACATATATAATAAATAAGGTAATTATACTTAATATTGCTTTATATATCAACACTTAAAATTATGTATCGACGTATTAGGATTTCTTATATGAATGTTTAAAATTTAACAAGCCATAGCCATCATTGATTGTAAAGAGAGGATTTTTTAATGTTCTAAATATCATCATTGATACATAATGTAATATGTAAAGCAATGTCTGTTACATGTCAAATTTGTGATGCAAATACGGTAGAATTAAAAGATATCTCTAAAAGGTAGGTTTTCTAATCACTGTAAATTCTTAATCTTAAGAACGCTGCTCCCATTTAAAGACAATATGAATACTTTATCATTAATAGATTTAATTTAAACTTGTATAGTAATTAGTTGGTTCTACTATGCTCTCTATTGATTATATGTAAAAGTCATTTCCTCTTAACTATGACTTTTTGAATCATTTTTGATTATATTTTAATTTTAAAAATAATCTATTATTATTATTGTAAGACCTAATCTAAATTATCTCAAACCTTAATAAGCTATGGTGTTCATTTTTTATTGTTTATAATAATATGTATATTAAAAATGAAAAAAAAAGGATAATGATAGTAGATGATGATTATGATATTAATCACCTATTTAAAATATTTTTAGAACATGATGGATATAGAGTACATGCTTTTACCTACCCTATAGATGCACTTTTTTTCTTTAGAAAAGACAAATATGATCTTGTTTTATTGGATTTGAAGATGCCTAAAATGGATGGAATGATGTTATATCATAAATTAAAGAAAATAGATGACAACATATTGATTTGGTTTATCACTGCAAATAATGAATATATACAACAACTAAAAAATCATATTCCAAAAATTGAAAATATAGTTATATACAAACCAATTCTGTTAAATGAATTAAGAAAGAAAGTTGATTCACTTTTTTTATTGGAAGAGAATGAGAATAAAAGCAGAAATAAATTAACTATTAACAATATTTTTTAAGTAATATTAGAATAGAAAAAAACGAATTTTTTTATTTATTATTGATATAGAATAGCATGTTTATGAAAAAATTAGACTAGTTATGATGATTTGTGTATTTTATTATTTTTTATTATTATTTTTATTAACATTATAGATCTACAATATAGTCATTGTATTCTAAAATCTTGCAAATAAATTAGTAATGTCTATCATCTATTATCAATATTTTAGCTTTAGACTTAGAATTATGTGACCTTCCCATTGATTAATAAGCAATATTATTTATTAGGATTAAGAGACTTTTGCAATGTTATCATATAATTGATAATAGTTAGCACTATATCTATAGCAGTAATACTATTATTATAATTGCAATGTATACCCATATCAAGAATATAAACAAAAGGCTAAAGAATATTTGATAAAATAAGGATACAATTCAACAATTGAATAAATAATAATATTAACAATAAGGGTATAGAATTAAAATAATTATGTATATAAAAAGGGGCGGTAATTAATATATAAGATAAATTCTTCTAGAATGATATTATATTAGATGATTTACTGTTTTCTTTTATTTTATTTTATTTTTTAACAGTTACATTTTTTTTCTTAAATATCAAATACTTCATTCTGCCATGTAAATTCTCTAAATATTTGGCGTTTCTTTATGTTATGTCTTTGTTCTGTTTTTAGCAAGGTTGAAAGAATTTTTACTGCTTCTGTTATATATTTTCCCTTATTTAGCATTACACATTCTGCTCTTTGACCTCTAGCCGCATCTGTAATTTCAGCTCTTGTAGGCAAACCACTCTTAGCCAAAGTTTCAAGGATTTGAGTGGCTAAAATGACTGGTACATGAGCAGCTTCACAAAGACATAGAATATCCTCTTGAATTAAAGATAAATTCTCAAATCCTATTTCTATAGCAAGATCTCCTCTGGCAATTAGTATTCCAAATTTTGGGATGGTAAGACCAGTCAAAATAATTCTTGCTAAATTATGTATGGCATTATGAGTTTCTATCTTTGCTATTATTCCAAAATCAGGATACCCTAGATTTAATATTTCCTTGTACAAGGAACGTATATCTTCTGGATCATTAGTGAATGACACCCCAACAGCACTTGCGTGTTTTACAATGAATTTTAAATTCTCGATATCCCTTGATGTTATTGCAGATATTCCTAAATTTGAATCAGGAAAGTTCAGTCCTTTATCTGATCTAATTTTTGCAGTAGTACTTTCAGGATATATGATTTCTAATTCTATATATCCATCATTTATTGATTTTACTATTGAAGCAATTTTTCCATCATCAATAAAGACTTTATGATTTATCTGAATTTTGTTTAAAACTTCTGGCATGCTACAACTTATTCCAGCAGGACGATCTTTCGTAGCAGGATGACCTTCCATATATTTTTTGTAAAGCAATAATCTATCCCCAGATTTTACTTCCAGCTCGATAGGGTGAGGCCTAATTGGTCCTATCACTAACTCATCTAGAACTTCACTAAAAGAATATGGTGATAGATTTTTATCAGCATTTTCTATGTGAAAATCAGTTGAATTATTTTTTTCTCTCTGTAAAGTTAATCCTTCTTGAAGATATAATGTTTTATCAATGCCTACACGAATTCTACTTTGGCTTATTTTTTCAAGAACAGTAATTGTTCTATATCGTCCTCTAGAATCATGTAGCGCTAATCTTTCTCCAACTTTTAGGTTGGTTAACTCATTCTTTCTATTTGATATTGCAATTATAAAGCTTGGATGAACTCCTACTAAGTTTATTTTTTCTGTATATTTTGCTTCACAATCTAAAAATCCTTCAACAAGTTTAACCGCTTTCCCGTAAATATCTTTTGGAACAGAAATTTTTAAGGGCATACTTGCCAGGCTCATCGGTTCTATTCTAATTTTAGGGCCGTTCAAATCCATAACTATTCTACATTTTCTTTCAATCTCTTGACCTTTCTGGATCAATCGTTCTTCCGCCTTTCTAATGGAATTTATGATAACTTTCCACTCTTTTTCAGTGTCGTATGCACAGTTAATTCTTACAATATCCATTCCATTGATTAACAATTGTTCTAGCAACAGTGGTTGATATGCAATATCTATATCAATAGTGACCATAATACGTGTTGTTCTACTTTTCCTAGGTCGTCCTAGTAACAAAGTACTGCGATTAAATATAGTCAATTGGGCATCATCATAACTTATTTTTTTGAGTTGTGTATTGATATTAGGTAAATATCCAAAATGTTTCAGAATTTGTTCGAAATTAACCAATACATGATTTTCTAATCTCCCCAAAGAGGAAAGTCCATCTTCAGCTAATCTTAATTGAAGATCCTCAATATTTTTCTTTCTTAATGATAGATAGCATATTAGATTATCCGCACTCCAATTTTCGTATTGTAAATTAGCATTATTTTCTTTATAATAATTTTTAATTTTTTCTGCCTCTGATATTATTTCTCGATATAATTTATATAGATCCTTTCCTAATTGTTTCTGCTCATTGGAAAGTAAAATTGGATGATTAGATTCATGGTTATTATCAGAACTTAAAGTCATACTCCTCATAAAATTATACATTTAAGTGATATATAGCATTTTTATATGATATTATTATTGAAGCCTGTTAACTTTATGGATAAAGCGGTAGTATGTTCTATTTTTCTATTATATTCCGGGTCTAATTTTAGAATATTTTCTTATTTTATTCATAAATTTTTCTTAACTTAACAGAGCCATATTATAACTCGGCTATTAAGGATTGTTTTAAAATAAGAGGAAAACAATTACATCCAAAGATACGACGTGTGTAATAATAGTAGATAATATTGTACATTCATCGAATGTACCACAAAATTATTATTCATATTCAAATAATAAAGTAAAACAGACAAAAGGATGATTAATATCCAGTTGTTCAGTAGTTTCGTTTCATGAGTGACCCCAGAAGGGTCACTTTTATTCTACACTAGAATAAATATAAAATAAATAAATTAAAATCGGTAGTTATAACTGGTGACTTTTTCCTTTTAGACTCACAAATTACAAAAGAAGACAAAGATAGGCAAAACAATAAAGGATAGAGGTTATACTCACGATGAGATCAAAAAGATGTTGGATGTTTCTGATTTAAAATTTAAAGTGTTTATTACTTTGATGGCTTCTACTGGTTGCAGAGTAGGTGCAATCCCTTCACTCAAGATCAGGAACCTAAAGTATTATCCTAACTATGGTTTATACCAAGTTACATTTTATGAAAATACCAAATCAGAATACTATTCATTTACAACTCCAGAATGTGCTAATTACATTAGAGAGTATTTAGAAGAATATAGAAGTAAAATATGTTGTGAGAAACTAAATGATAATTCACCATTAATAAGAGATGATTTTGTATTGGATGACTTGTTGCATATACAAAACCCCAAACACTTGTCAATATTTACATTCAATTATTATTTACGGCTAATCTTGATCAAGACAGGAATTAGTAAAGTTATTCCTTTAACTGAATCTCAAACAGGTAGCAAGAAAAATAGAAAAGTAGTTTCGCAAAATCATGGCTTTCGTAAATTCACAATTATGGCAAATAAGCGTATCAATCCCGAAGTTAGAGAAATATTATTAGGCCGTAAAATCTGCTTATCTTCTTCTTATTATCGACCATCTGAATCAGAATTATTAGAAGAATATTCGAGAGTAGTTCCAGAACTTACCATAAATGAAGAAAATAGATTATCAAGACAGGTTCAAGAACTAAAGGAAAAGGATGATTATCAAAATTATGTAATCGATAAAAAATTGAAAGAAAAAGATGAACAAATTAAAATCCTTACTTCAAAGGTAGATGAATATGTTGAGGTTCAAAGAGAAGAACCAATAATGAGTAAGGAGATTGCTCAAAGATTTAGTGATTTGGAAGAGAAATTTAATGACTTGATGGGTATTAAAAATAAAGAAAGGAAATACAATTGTGAGTTTGAATTAGAATCTAATTCAAAAACAAAAGATGAGAAACATGATCTCATGCTTCAAACAACAAGAGATAGAATCAGAAAACAGGGAGAAATAGAACAACATTTACAAAAATATATTACTCAATAATTACAACAAAAGAACAAGAATAAGAATGTTGAATAATATAATGAGGGATGTTAGATCTGCCTGCTGTTGGTAACCTCCATCATTATATTTACATCTTAGTCAATAAATGAGGTTTGCTATTGCATAAATATATGCACAATAAAGAATAAAAAGATTAAATTATTAGTTTGTCCTCAGTAGAGGAAAGAACATTAAGATATATTAGATTTGCTGTTACTATTATAACATAATCATGCAAGAAAAAATTGTCTGTCCTATTTGTAAACAACTTGGGTTTAAAAGTTTCGTCTATGAGATTGATTGGAAAAGCCATTTTCAAAAATTATTTGGAGGATATTATGATGAAAATGGCAACTATATAGAATCCAATACTATTCCTCCTCCATTAAGTAAAACTTTTTGGTGCACTTACGGTCATTCTTGGATACAGACTTGAGATAATTATTATCCGAGAGAAAGTAAAAGAAAGGATTTTGGCCTTTTCTCTTTTACTTTTCTGGACTTGACTTGTTGTTGTAGTGGTTTATAGATAAATAGGTAAATTATACTATAATAAATCTAAATTATAAATAATTATAATAGATAATCTATTGATCTATATGAAATTTATAGAATGAGTTTTATTAGTATTTTTCAAATTTAGACTTTATGGGAAAAATGTTGTTATTTCTCTCATTTGATGTTAAAGCTTAGCATAGTTGGAATATTAGGAAATTCAATAGTTTCTTCTTCTAATGCTTAAAATACAATAGAAGTTAATAAAATACAACTTGAATCCTCTCCTGTAGACCTAGTAAAAATTATTCAGGATAACGAACCCATTAATTGAAATTGAATATCAAAGCCGTTCTACCGTTGTTTTGAAAGGTGATGAAGATCTTCTTTTGTTAACAAAGGGCACATTGACACCGTTTTGGCATGCTATTGACATAGTAAAGAAAGAATGGTATTCTTTAGAACACTTTACAGAATCAGGTAATGGGCAGTAAAGAAAATCCAACTAGAATATATGCAATACTAGAAAAATAGTCCAATTATT
>JAATVK010000151.1 GCA_014523485.1 Nitrososphaerales archaeon TH5894 | reverse complement strand
ATAGATCTTACCTTCACCATCTGATTCTCTGTTTAATGTCAATATATACAAAAATCCATCCTGGCCAGTTTCAATATCTGTTATTCCACCAAAATCGGTTCCAAGAGCTATTGTAGACATTTCTTGTTCATTGTCAGCAACTAAGTCAGTCAGTCCAGTTTGACTACTACTACTATTACTATCAAATTTTATTCCTGTTCTGTCCTCATTAACTTCAAAATAATATAGATGTCCATTAGTAAGATCACCAATGTCTCCAACAAAAATATTGTTCACATATTTATCTCCAAGCTTTGCAGAATTTAGAAATTCAATATCTGTAATTCCGATGGATGGAAGCCAGCTAAATACAGGATCAGCACATTTTGAATTTGGAAAGTTAACTAATTCATCTTCTGTAATACTACTTTTAGATATTGGACCCATAACCTGCCTCCATCCACTATTAAAACCTGGTTTAACTACATTTAGCTCATCATATTCAGTAGGTCCATTTTCTGTCTGCCATAATGTATTAGTTATAGGATCAAATGCTATTCCAAAACTATTACGTATTCCATAAGCATAATATTTGTTTAATAATGATGAATCATTATTATTATTTATAAAAGGATTATCAGGAGCTGGAGAACCATCCTCTGTATTTACTCTAAATATAACTCCCGTATCATCAGGATCAGGTCCATCTATAATATTCTGAAGTTTACCTTCATGTTTTACATCTCCTATTACTACATAAAGATAGTTATCAGGTCCAATGGTCATCTTCCCACCATCATGATTTGGGCCAGGAAATGCAGGTAAGTCTAAAATCAAAGTAGGATTAACAAGAAGTCTTTCTTCATCATCCCATTGATATTTGTAAACTCTATTTCTTAATTGATCACCATTTTGGGGGGATTCTGTGTAGTATAAAAATACAGTATCATTATTCATTATAGCAATCCCCAAAAGTCCCCGTTCACCCCGACTGTTTACATCTACTTCCAACACTGGTGTCTCTTGCAAAATGCCATTTGAAATAAGTCGTATAGCTCCTTTTTCCTTTTCTAAAACCAAAATATTGTTATTATCTATAAAAGCCATACTGGTAGGCCAAGACAATCCTTCAACAATGGTTTCTACTCGTAAATTTGGATCCTTAAGAGTTGGCTCTTGGGCAATAATATAATAAATATTATTATCAATAACAAAATAGTAAACCGACAGAATGACAGTTAGAAATAAGATGATAAATAAAATTTTTCTTAGGTTTGTCAATATATTACATATTATTTCGTTATAATATTTATAGAATTAATAAAATTCGTTATCATTTTCCTTTATCTAACTTAAACTTTTTTATAATATTATAAAATCTATCTATTAATATGATTTATTTTTTTGTAGTAGGTTTCACTAATCTAAAAAGTATCTAATATATGAATGTGTCCATCATAGTAGAGAATGTCCGAAATTCCTTTAAACAAATTTGAAAAACGGAATTTAATTTCAAGGCTATGGGATGAAGGGAAGACATATAAAGAAATAGCTAATTCAATTAATCTTCTTATTCAGTCAGTCTCATAAACTAGTAACCTCTCAAGGTTTGTATAATAGTAAGGTATATTTGAAAAAGAATCCTTATACTAAATAAATAATAAAAATATAATTATGCGTTTTCTTTTAGCTTTTTATCTTCTATTTTATCTACATCTTTTTCTTTTTTACCAAATAGTTTACTGAATATATTACAAAACATATTATTATATATACAGAAAGAATATTTAAGTTTGATGTGGAAGATTGTAAATTCGCAAGAATAGTTTTGCAAAATTATGATAAATAAATGAACCAAAACTTTCATTTTCAGACCTCGTTTTAGGTAATTGCTTGTTCTGCTTTTGTCAATTATTTAGTATCCAAAGCAGATGATGTCAATATACAATTCTCCTAACTATTGAGATAGTAGGCCCTAGAAACCAACTGGTCCCGTCTGGAGTAATACCGATAGAGGTTCTAAAAGAGGAGTCTACTATTGTAGAGGTACCAGAATATTGTATTTAGCTTTTATTATTAGAAATTTATTTTAAATTATTTTTGACTACCTGGAAAAGTATTTTATATATTTTGAATCGAATAATAAACGCGCGATCGGTTCCTCTGGATCCTTCAGCTTCTTCATGTGGTAAGAAAGTGACTGGCCTTGATCGCATACAGAAACCGTCTCGGAGCCTGGTCACGCCACTTTGCGAACGTCCCTGCCTCAGGCAGCCGGTAGAAGCTTAGAAGCTGTTGTTGATCTCGACGGTATCGAAGCTCAGCACGTAATAGGAAAACCAGCGCGATTGCGGCAGCTTGGCCGGGTAGAACTCGCCGCGCCAGTGCTGATATTGCCACCCCGAGCATCCGATTCGAATCATTGACATACCGGTGCAAAAATAAGACTTTGATATTGTAGATATACTACTGATTTGTATTTAGCTTTTATCATGAGAAACTTTTACATAAGATTTACAATTATACGGATGCTTTTAATCCAATTAGGACGATTTATAAAAATGATATTCATATAACATGGAATGAAAAATACTGTTTGAAATCCATTACACTGCAAGAGTGTAATTATCATCTTTACTTAAAGACAAGTCATGATAACGGTAGTTCGTTTAATCCTATGGTATATATTAAATTATATAATTTTAATGACGTAGAGGTTTCTTCCATCATTTCAACAGAAAATAATGTAACTGTCGCATGGCAAGGAGAATATGACAATAGTCAAGAAGAAAAAGTTAGTACAATTAACTTTGTTGATCAAATAACAAATGATCATAAAGTTAATACATATGAATTAGACATTATAACAGGTGAAGTAGGAAAATTAATTTATCCATACATGGTAACAACCGAAAATAAAATCTTTATAGCATGGGAAAAGAATGTTCATGATAAAAATAATGATATATTCTATATTACAATAAATAATCCTTAAACCTTATTATAAAATAAAAAATTTGTAATAATCAATAATAATTATCTAATCTCCATACAGATTGATTTTGATCAAATATTATTCCAAATGGTTTTAGTAGAGTATTACAACTATCAATTAATAATTCAGAGTATTTTTTAATATCATAATAATTAGTTTTATTATTTAATAATTGGATTGGAACTACCCTTTTTAATAAAGGTCCATTATAATCTATTATAATATATTGTAAAACTTGACCAGCTTTGACATATTCGCCATTTAATTCAAGTTGTTTTATAGCACTATTTTCTACTGTATTTCTGTTATTGTATTGATTATAATCTTTCGAAAGTAGTTTGGTAAATATTAGATTTTCAGTATCAATTTTCCGATATTTCAATAGAGAAAGATATTTTTTAATTTTTTTGATTATTAAAGATAATTTATCGTGTTTGATATCTTTAATAGAATTACCTTTAGCCAATAACTCTAAAATCTCATTCTGACATTGTACCAAAAATGGTGGTGTATCATGTCTTCTTGTTTCTATTCCCCTTGTTTTTATAGTCCCATCTTCAAAAACTCCGAAGTACCTATTTAGTACCGGAAGATGGGTATTAATCTCAGATGGAAGAAATGCAATCCATTTGTATACTCCTTCGAAAGAGATATCAAAATCAGTTTCTTTTTTTATTGTTTCTTTTAATTTAAAATAATCATCCTTAGCAGTATTATTTTTTTTCTTTACCCAAATTGAGTCTACTATTCCATGTAAAACATCAAAATTCATGTCTTCAGCAATATGCATAGTATGAGAAAGAATATCCCTTGCAAATGCACAAACAGCTATGTGAGCATCTATCCTTCCAAACTTTGCATTACTAAACCCAAGATAGCCAAAAGAGGTTACAAGTATCCATTTTAGGGCTGATTGTCTTTTATCATAAATATCTTGTAATACTGGATCTGATGTTTTATTTTTTAAATTTTTATACCTTAATCTTTTATCTAATACTATTTCTAATGCTTCTGGAATTAATCCTTTTTTGTTGCAAATATGATAGTTTAGCTCTGGTACTCGAAATTTAGGATTATCAAAACAACAATCACATAATATAGTCTCTGCCGAAACATTTCTTTTTAACATAATATTTGGATAAAGAGATACAAAATCAAATTCAGCTATTTTTTCATGTAGACCTATTTCTGGCTCTAATATCAGGCCACCTCTATCAGCTAAGAAAAGTTCTATCATATTTTTTGGATGTTCAAATAATGTTGGTTTCCAAGGTATTAGTAATTCTCTTTTTGTTGCGTTATACAGATGCAAACTGGTTAAACATCTTCCAATTGAAGCTCTTGAGCCTTCATGCAATGGAATTCTACACAACCTTGAAATCTCAAATAAACCTTCTAAATCAGAACCTGTTCTGATTGTAAATGTATTACTTTTATCAATATGAATTCTTCCAAACAGTTTGATAGTTGATGGTTTAAAATAAGTTCTACCATAAGAAAAAAAAGAGTTTCCTTTTCTTTCGGGTTTTGTTAAAGATATGTCATTGTCTCTGCTAAGACATAAATCAATTTTATTTATTTCTGCTCTGTGAATCAAATAAGGAAATGTAAATGAGTCACCATCTTCTGTAAATATAAAATCTGGGTCTATATCGTGAACAATTTTTATTAATTCCTTTAATAATTTTTTTTCTGATTTGTCTGAAAGATCTATAATATGGATTTTATTTTTGTTAATACTATTACTATAATTATATTGAACAATGCTAATAGAATTTAACTCATCTGTTGATTTTATAATCTTTCCCTTTGGAAAGTTAAGTTTGATATGTATCTTTTTAAAATATGGTAGATGATAATCTGTAAACCCAACACTATCGCTTTTAGATTTCCAAAGTAGACCAGAATTATCATCATCAGTTACCTCAAAAAGTCCTAATGGAAATATATCATGATCGAAAAAATATTTTTGTTCAGGTATTAAATCAACATTGTATAATCTAAAATCCTGGTATCCATTCATTTTTTCAATAGTATTTGCTAACTTTAGATTTTTACCAAATATACAAAGTTTTAAGACAGTAGATTTTTTGGTATCGGTAATTGTTTCAGATCTTTTAACAAATTCATATGAGCTTATTGATGATAAAATCTCATCATTTTGAACTAATTGTTCCAGTTTAGATATATTATCAGAAGCAATATAAAAATAATTTTGCCATTTCTCTTCAATTCGAATATATCTTTTTTTATTATCTGTAAAATTTTTCAATCTGATCCAAAAAATCATTTTATTATTATCTTTAGATGGATATGCATCAAACAGCCAACCAATCGATGCAATAATTTTTCTTATTCACCTCTTGAGCTATTATATATATTGTCTATTTTGTTCTGTAAAAATAATTCCTTATGATGTTCCAGCAAAATTGACATTAAAGCTGACGTAGTAGAATATTCTTTTCCTTGTACATTGATTGATGGAGAATATTTGTAACAGCTATTGAGCATTTTATAAAATAATTCTCTGTCTTGCTTTCTTAGACAATCTGCATAACTTTTCCATGAATCTATTTCTTTTGTAATAATATTGTCATAGGGAAAAAGATTAGAGGAAGAAGAACAGGTTTCATTTTTTATCGCTGCTGGAGCTGTAGTAGTAGTAGTAGTAAATAATGAAGATTGAAAAAAATTTTCATTTCTGTTCTTATCTAATGAAGATATTTTTTTTTGATGATATAAGGCAATTGAAAACAAAATTGGATTTATTCTTATTGGATTTGCGGCATAGGAAGAGGCAGAATTATAAAGATATGCAATTGAAAACATATGTTTAAAAATTTGTTGTTCTTTTTTACGCAAATATTGTCTATAAAGTTTCCACCTTTCCTCTTCAAGTAGTATAGCTATTCTAAAAGATGGAATTGTTCTTCCCATCTATTTCATCTCTTTTTGTTTTGTTTGTTTGTAGTTATTATTTTTGATTTTTTTAGCTTATTGTCAATAACTTTTCTAAAATCGTCTATTACAACAGGAGAAAAAACAGCAACAATTATTGATTCTGAAATATTATGTATAGACTTGACCATATGACTCACCAGCCATTTCCTTTCAGAAAGATGTAATTGTTCGTCGGTTGCAAATAAATCTGTAATTATTACAATATTTGATCTATATTTCTGAATCATTTTAGGTAATTTACAAATTATAGTATTTGCAAGTTGATGAGCAGTAAAAGATCTTGTTATTATAATTCGCTCTAACGCTGAATTAACATTTATACCATATTGAATGGCATAATCTATAAAGCTGTAAAAATCTAAATGATTTGAGTGACCTCTAATACCACCATCAATAATTGTAACAGTAGGAGATTCCATACCACCATAATTCCTTGGTAGTAATGCTTTGATAGTCAGTTTAGGAATCAAATTATAATGGTTTACAAAAATAGTGGGTGATCCAATTGTTAAATCAACTAATTGATTTTGCTGTATATCAAATTTGAATGACTTTAATAGATAATCATAAGCAGATACAAAAAGTATTTTTTGAAGATTGGAAAACATTAAACTGAACTCCTTTGATTTTTTAATGATGAAATTGCAAGAAATTTTATTATTTTGAAAGATAGAAAGAGAATTATTGATAATATTTTTCTGTAAATTGTTTGATTAAGTTCGCGATTTCTTTTTATTTTTTTAACTAAATAATATGCAGTTCTAATTATTAAACCTTTAGCCATAACCTAATTTAACCTAACCATAGTACTTAAGTTTTACGTTAATTTAACCTAAATTAAAGTTATAGGTTAATAAAATAAAAAGTTATATCATACTTTAACCTAAACTAATATATAAAAATATGCCACAAAAAAAAGGCTGGTAAGATTTATAATTGTTACGTATTTAATTACTTAATTAGATAGAACTTATTTTTCCTTTTAATCCTTTAATCAATCGTTCATAAAAAAAAGGAAAATTATTTATTGCTAACAATATGAATTTACTTCATGAGATTGATAAAAATTTGTAAAAAATTTTATAAAGTATATTCAGATAAGATTATTTCGAATATCATACAAACAAGCGATATTGTTAAGGGCTTAAATAATAGTTAATTCATTTTTAGTTATATTTTACTTTAAGATTTAGATGTTAATAATTCAATAATTTTTTCTATCTATCCAACCATTACTATTATTTAAGTTCCCTATAAGCATAACATTATAATTTTGAGATACTATCTTTTTCTTCTTTTGTTTGGCAAAATTTTTACAAGGATGCTTAAACTTACTCCTTAGCGTCATTATAAGTACATTTATCAAAACAAACATATGTATCAGAATTAGGTAGCTTCTTTTGATATTTTTAGCAAATGGAACCCAGTCCAGCTCTGTGCCTCGGTGCCTCGGTGTATCCTAGTAGAGCCTCACGCCGTGAGCCGCCTCTCCAACCTCTGCCTCAAACGGGCCGCGTCGCGCTGAGCGTGCCCGCCGGCGTCGTTGTTGAAGTAGGCGAAGACATCGAGCCCTTCCGTCGCGTGTTCGGACAGCCACTCGGCCCAGTCATCCAGCCTCGCATCCGAGTAACGACCGCCGTACTTTTTCGTGCCGTGATGGAACCGCACGTAGACAAACGGACCGACGACCATTCGCTCTGATGCCGAGCCCTCCATGTCGTGGATGCACATCGCCACCTTATAGCGGCGCAGCAGCTCATAGACGTGCTCGTCGTACCAGCTCGTCTCTCGGAACTCCACCGTGTGCCTGACGCCGCGAGGTAGAGCCGCCAGAAAGTGTTCGAAGCGAGGGAGGTCCACGGGCCAGCGTGGAGGCAATTGGTACAACACCGGCCCGAGATGCGATCCGATGTGCTTCGCACGATCGAAGAAACGCGCGATCGGTTCCTCTGGATCCTTCAGCTTCTTCATGTGTGTGAGAAAGCGACTGGCCTTGATCGCATACAGAAACCGTCTCGGCGCCTGGTCACGCCACTTTGCGAACGTCCCTCCCTCAGGCAGCCTGTAGAAGCTGTTGTTGATCTCGACGGTATCGAAGCTCAGCGCGTAATAGGAAAACCAGCGCGATTGCGGCAGCTCGGCCGGGTAGAACTCGCCGCGCCAGTGCTGATATTGCCACCCCGAGCATCCGATTCGAATCATTGACATACCGGTGCAAAAATAAGACTTTGATATTGTAGATATACTACTGACTTGTATTTAGCTTTTATAATTAGCAACTTATTTTATTTAAATTAGAATTTTAATAAGAAGTAATTGATGTCAAAGAATCATCATT
>JAATVK010000150.1 GCA_014523485.1 Nitrososphaerales archaeon TH5894 | reverse complement strand
CTTTCAATTAAAAAAAGTATTCTTGGTATAGATACGGTCTTTTGTATCTGAGAATAAAAGAGGTTGTTAAGGACTGCTAGTAGTTATCTCTCTATTGTAGCTATTAACTGATTGTTCTTCTACTGCTTTTACGTAATTGGTGTTTGTTTTTGCCCAAGCCTTTACATTATCACGTGTTTGTTCAAGTGCTGTATGGTATACTCTCATATTTGATGCTAGAGCGTTATTTATTAGATTGCTAGTATTTAATAGGTAACTTGTAAAGTTATTTACCATTACTGCGTGATTTTCTGCGATTCTTTGTGGATTAAACCAGTCCCATGCTCCGTTGTTATTGCCACTATTTTTTACTACTTGTTGTGATTGAAAAGAGCTTACTACTTGTTTTTCTGCTTCAATAAAGTCAGAAGCAATATCTTTTATAGTTTGAATAGTTTGTTCTTGATACTCAGCAATACGTTGTGTATATCGTGGAATCTCTCGTGTAGCTTCATCAGTTGTTCTTTTAACGTTATTTAATACGTTATCTAGTGTCTTGTTTATTGCGTCTTGTTGTTGATTTAAGGTGTTATTTGTTCTTTCATTGAAATTATTGTTGTCTTTGTTAAATTTAGTTGTATTTTTTTCATTAAATTTTGGTTCATTTACAGCTATATTCTCGTTTACTTTTATTTCTTCTTTTCTTGTTGACATGTATATATTACGTTACTAAGGTATTTATACTTATGCAATTATGTCTAGGCTATAGTCATAATTTTCTATAGAAACTACATTATTTGTATGATTGGAGGTAATATATTTACAATTACAATAAGAACGAACCGTATTAAAGTAGTAGGATTTGACATTCACAATTTTTATAATAATGGTTTAAACGGAAGTAGTGGGCCCTAGAAAGCTACGGGCCCGTCGGGAGTAATACCGATAGCGGTGCTAAAAATAAGAGTCTATTTTATGTATATTACTACTTGTATATAGCTTTTATTATTAGAAACTTATGTAATTTGATTCTATAGAAGGTATTATAATAACAGAAATATGCCATGAATGAATATTCAATAGCGACTCTAGATGAGTCTAAAGTATGATAAGAGATAAACCAATATTTTAGATTTTTTTATTTATCCATTATGATTTGTAAAAAATAATAGAAAAAGTTATCTTCCAAATGGAGGAGGTAATTTAGTTCCAACTACTGCATCAGAGGGCTTGGGGTCGAGGTCATTTGCAGGTTCAGCAGTAACAAAAAATACTGTATATGTATAAGGATTGACCATTCTTTGATTTACATTAAGAGTATTATCTTTTTCATTAAATTTACCTACACTTAATGAATAGCCAGATGCGTCACCTTTATCTTCAAACCAGCCTTCATATACCTTTCCATCTGAAGGAGGTTCATCCATTCTAGCAATAACAATCATACTAGTATTTTGAAATGACAAGTCAAAGCTACCCTTTTTGTCTCCACCATATAGATTACCAGCAGTAGGGATAGTTAAGTCTAAAGATATACCTGAATCCTGTTGCTATTGCTATTGATGCTGGTATGACGACTGATTGAATTTTTATAATTAATACTGTAATGCCTTCTCTTTAGTTTTTTTTTCTTCATATTTTGAATTAGTATCTCTGTTTTGGTGTTCAATCTTTTTATCTAATGCTCTTGCTCCTGATTTTACTTTAGCATGTAAGCCTACATTCTCTTCGCTCTCAATTTGTATGTCTTTATCATTTTTCATTGCAATTGTTGTTATACATTCTCACTTATAGCAATTAGATTTGAATGATAGATAACAATTTTATCGATTATTTATTATGATAGAGGTATATCTATTATTAGTAACTTATCTATTGCAATTAGCTTTTTCAAAGGAATTGTACTCTGTAACTAACTGTTGAGGATATCCACATACATAATATTGATTTAGATAATGGTCATTCAATATATCATTTTGAACCTCTGGTTCTTTTGAATCTCTATTAATTTTGTCAGTTTTCTCTAATGATAATGAAGAGAGAGGAGTGTCTTTCTTTAGGTCTTTATCATCATCATTTTCTTCCTTATCATTCTCTTTGGCAAAAGATATTTGAGATGAAGATATAATCAAGATAATTGTTACAAATGTAATAACTCTAACCATATTTAGCTTCATATAACTAAAAAATCTTAACTTAATTTTTATAAATTGTGAATAAATTGTATGTTCTTTTGATTTTAACGGCGGTAGAATTGGTAGATAGAAAGAATTGAAAGTAACTTTTTTCGAAGATGTAATTAAATGTAAAGGTAACGTGACCTACCTTTACACTATACCTCTCAAGTCGTATAAATCCCCTAAATTTTTTTATTTGGTAAGCATTATTGGGTTAATCTTCTGAAAATTCTTTGTGGTACTTACCAACATTCAGGAGATGCTAAAAAGCCATATTTTGTACAATATTCAGCAGTAGTGGAAGATTCGCCTGTTAAAGCGTCATGTAATACAATGAAAAATAAGATACCAATAAATATTAAACTTAATCCACCAAATATATATTTTAAAGTTCTTTTAATAGAATTTTTTTTACTAATAACAGATTGCATGGGTATACCATATTGTATATACTTATATTTATAATTATTCTAGTACATTTTTTCAATAAAAATCAACAGTCTTTTTTCCTACCTTATTGTATGTGTTATACCCCTCCATACGATTGATTATTTGACATATGGATGTCCGAAAGTAACCATCATTTGACATCCAATACAATCTACAACCGTTTTATTATTTATTGTACATAAATATTACACAATCCATCCAAGACAAAGATAACAATGGGTGTTTTAATAAAGCAATTCGAACACCCATTTATCGATATCCATTCTAAACACCCGTAGAATCACCAGAACCCAAAAATTTCAATATAATTCCCTCAATCTAATATTTTAAGTTTCATATATTATAACATAAACTATAAAAGCAATTGGTGACTTTCTTATTGTCTCGGGTATGGAAGATAATAAATTAAAATTTGTTGTACATGGTAGAAAAGAAGGAAATAAGTTTATTTTAGAAGAAATTACAAATTACATTTTAAAAAAGATGGATTCATTTGATGACAAAACTATAATAGTAACATTTGAAAAGCCGATAACTAATACTATAAAATTGGATACTGGTAATTTATTTAACTGACAATTCTTTAGGTCCATATTTACAAATCTGCCAGTAGTATTCAAAATTATTTACACCTTGTAAAAATCAATATTTTTTATTTTACCAGTCTGAAATTGGTATTGTTCAGGTACTCATCTATAATATGATAATATATTGACCTTTATTGGAACAAACGTATTTTAATTATAAAATATAAATAGCAAATATATTGTTTAGCTAGTTAATTGTCTTTACATATTTTTGGATATTTCTTTGTATCTTTAGCGTCATCACACAACTCATCTTCATAATCTGTTTTATCTTCATCATTTTTTATTTTACATTTACCATTGTTCCATTCGCCATCATACTGTGAGCACAAGT
>JAATVK010000149.1 GCA_014523485.1 Nitrososphaerales archaeon TH5894 | reverse complement strand
CCTATTTTCATTTCATGTCTATCACTAGGTAAAACAATGCTACTAATAGCAGATGTTGGTTTAAACGTAACCATATATCGTTTAAAATAGAACTCTCGTGAAAATTCGTTAAACATTTCAATCCATTCTTTATCTGAATCTGCTATTTTAGAACTCATTTCTTGATATTTCCTAAATTTTATCATCAATTATTATTCTTATTTGCTTTCCTTCCAAGTCTGTAATTTGGTCATGAAACTCTTTTGGAATCCATATTACTTTGTTATTTCCCATTTTACTAATTTTACCCACAAACTTGAATTCAGCCAATAAATTCGAAATGCTGTTCATTATAATATAATAGTATGCTATAGTATAATTAATAGTTTACTATAGTATGATATATGTTAATATAGTAAACTATATATTAATATCTCGCTATAGTATACTATATGCAACAATTAAAAGTTGAGCATGAAAATGTAACCACAAAAAAAGATAGAAGGTCGGGAAAAGGGCGCTGTATCGCCCTATCCCGTAGAATCTACAGACTGCAGAACACTGATGTACTCTATGTCAATTCGAAAGTAATGATAATACTACTACTTTGTGAAATATAATCTATCAGATTCAGCTTGGTGCAGTTGTAGGGATAACTCTACAAGAGGATTAAAATGCAAACACCAATTTGCAATAGAATTTGCTATTAGAATGGGAACCTTGAAAGATACAGACAAATTGCCAGGAGATGCAAAAAGAGATACTTTCTCGGTATTGTTATTAAACCCAGAACCAATAGCAGCAGGAGTACCAACAAAGCCATCGTCATACAGAGAGGACGATTATTCTTTCTGACTACTATCTATTTTTTCTAAAAAAAGGTGATTGTAAAATTGAATAATATGATCATACATTATATGAGGAGATTCAGGTAACATTAAGATTAAAGAAGAATATTGCTTTTGTAGGTCGAATTATCAGTTATCAACAAAACAAATCATTTGACAATTTTGTTAGTGAAGAAATTATACAGGCCATTTTAGCGATTGGTCCAGATCACTTAAACGATAACCAACTATTGAAAGAATATGCTAAGCACTTGCTGCTAGAAAGCGAAGAAGAGATTTAACTTAAAGAGATGGGCCGAAACGTAGGCTTGATAGGCTACCAATTACAACAATCAACGTTTACACTGAAAGTTTAGACACTATTTCAAAATTAAAGAATAGAGGAGAAAGTCAGTCTGATTTCATTAGACGTGTATTAATAGACTGGCAGGATTTTCAAGATTATAAACTGGATATGGACCAAGTTCTAAAGTTAAAGGATAGACAAATATTAATGCAGGAGAATGAGTTGAAAGACAAACAACTACTCAAGGAACAAAACTCCTAATTTTCCTATTTAAAGATTACTTTATTTAAATATAATAATATATCTATTTTTATTTTTTATTATTTATTTCATTAGTTTCTTGTACTTTATCAAATAAACAAAATCTTTATACGTGTCTATATCTATTATCATTTTTAGGTTTTGTACTACTCCTACTGTGGAGTAAGAGTAAGAGTATGAGTTTCTATCTATCTATTTATTGTAATTAGTTTATGATCCAAATAAAATAAATATATTATTATATTAATCTATTACTCTAGCGATATACGCTTTACTTAAGAAACAAAATATCAAACATTATTCAGCATTATTTTGAGTAATAAGATTAGTTAATGAGAAATTTAGATATCATTCTCTAATCTGATTTATTAAATATCATTAACTTATAGTTTTTTTTAATATTGTTTTTGTTAATATTTTTCTAATATTGTATGTATTAGACTATGAAATTTTGGAATTTGAGAATCATATAACATTGTATTCATTCTGAATATAATCTAAATTAAGTTATAGTTTTACTTATATATATAATATAACAAACTACTGAGATTAAAAAATATCCTTTCTATCGAAATAGTATGTATTAATCACTAAATATGACTTTTATTACTATACAATTTAAACTTAATGCTATTCCTTAAATATTAGTAAATGATAATATATATTGTGATAAAATATAATGATTTTCCGTTAAAAGAATGGCATATTGAACATATGAAAAAAACTATTGTAAAATTCATAACTGGTTTGTCAGATAACCCTTCTAGATGGGAAGCAAGACAAAACAAAAAATATAATAATATATATTATGTGCAGAAAGGGTTATCTCATGATATTAAACATGGTGTGACAAATAATGAGGTTCAGATGTTTTTGCAAAAAATAGATAGAGATTCGTCCTTCACAGATTTACGTAATAAAGAAGAATTCAGAAAAAGATTCTTAGAAATAGAAAATTTTATGATTAAATACAAATAGACAAAATTTTTCCACTTTATATATTAAACTACATTACAATCCTAATTTAGTAATCATAAGATACAATCTGGCATATTCAAAAAATTAAGTTTTGTTTAATTTAATAGAAATAGATATCTCTACTATCATTGTTAAATTACAATACCATAATTTTCCAAACATGTTTATCTATTTGTAAATACTGTATTTACAAGTATGGTTGATCTAATTTTTGGGCGTGGATTAACTGACATAATACGTGAAATGCCATATTATATGCAGATATTCAAGAATATGATAAGTATAAAATTATTTCATTCCAAACCTGCAATATATGGATCTGTAGATGTCAATAATGTTTGCAATTTACATTGTTCTCATTGTTATTGGTGGCTCAATAGAAAGAATGATGAACAAGATCTTAGTGTTGAAGATTGGAAAAAGATAATTCAAGAAAAATTCAAGAAACAACATCACATTTTTGTAGTTACGTTAATAGGTGGAGAGCCTTTGCTTAGACCTGACGTAATAAAGGCATTTTGTGATGAAATGCCAAGAAGAGTATGTGTTGTCACTAATGGTACTTTTCCTCTTCCAAGATT
>JAATVK010000148.1 GCA_014523485.1 Nitrososphaerales archaeon TH5894 | reverse complement strand
CTTTCTAATATTTTACATATAGATACAGTTTTACCAAATATTCATTAACCATGACTATCATTTCTTTTTTCTTTTTAGTACCCATTTTTAAAATGACAAAATTTGGTTATTGTATGTAAAAATTGTATCTATTTCAATAAGATCTATTTAGTATTTAAATAATGATTTGTACTCTTTGGATAAATAATTTATTTTATATATCTAAGTGTATAAAAAAACTATTATTATTATTTCATTTAATATATCCAGTTAAAGTATAATTTCCTCTTTATACACTTTCTAAAACAGTATTGTTTCCAAATGGATATCTTTTTTTTTACAAATATAACAATGGTTAATATTGAATTTGTTTACTAAAATAGTAGCAAACCAGTAACATGATTCACAAAACGCAAATTTGCAATTATGTTTGTCATAATAATTTTTATTTATAATAATAGTTTGGTTAGTAGATATTTTTAATATTCAACTCCTCTGTTCTAATATATGGAATTGAACTAGGTTAATCTATTGACTATACTCAATATAGACTATATAAAGATAGATAGAACAATAATTTCAATATTTATATTTTTATAGATAAATAAAGAGATATAAAAAGAAATTTGTTTATAAAGCATAGAAATTTTAGAATAATAGTTGCAGGACTCGAGTCCCACCCTAGCCTAGTAATTAGAAAGTTTTAAATTAAATTATTACATTATAACGCTAATTTAACCAATATTGATAATATCCTCAATAATAGTACAGTGGGTTATGATTTTTATTGTTAATTTTATGGTAAAAATAAGTTTATTACTAAATTTGTAAATGTATCTTCTTTTTAGATATCTGTTGAATTAATGAAAATGTGATTTTATATGTTCATAGCAATAATGAAGTGAACATCTAGAACATTGGTTTGTTGGTGTGTTACGACAAAGCATTATACCACAAACTAACCCTTTCCTAGAATTATTTCTCCATTCATTATGATCAATGTGATCACTCATATGTGTATAATATATTTCAAAAGATATTTAACTTTAATAATGAATAATTCAAGAGTATAACAAAGATCGTTATTACACGGTTCACTGATTGAATATTGAATGCCAAAACACAAGCATAGTTCAACACTAATATAATTTGTTATTACGCGCAATTGACGAGTTGATTTACCCCTCTCCCCCTCCGTTTAAAGTGATTTCTTTGTTTTATATTACTTGATTCAATTTAGCAAATGATTATATCGTTCGAAAGGGGTCTAGAAGAAAATATTGATGAAGGTATTAAAACTTTAGAATATCACATCAGTCCTCAAAATTCTCAAATAGTAAACGAGATGTTCCAATTACAAATTGAAACGTTACAATGGGTTCTAAAGAAGCAAAAAAAGAATAGTTTGGAATCTTTAAAACAAATAGTAAATTTTAAAGTTAAAAGGTTAGAATATGAATTGAAAATAGCAAAGAAAATAGAACATACTAGTGAAATTATCTATCAACTAGAAATGTTGGAATGTTGCAAAATCATTATAAATTGGGATTTGCAAAGAACAATAAGAACAACAAAAGAAGATGGCATCTCGGAGTTTTGCTAAAATTATTAATAGGTAACAATATAGGAGCATTATTTTAGATAAAAATTTCCCATCTGTAAATTAATTATATAAAAGTAAATTACTTATATAGAAGTTCTTCTATATATAATATAACAGAGAAGAAAGTAACTATTCTAACTGCTTAACAACGTAACAGCGAACGAACAAAATTTATGATTTTCATTTAAAGTAATTAATTGGAATATTAAGTTTACTTAGATACACTTAAATGGAAACCTGCTGATCTTTTCTCAAAGTAAAATTGAATTTTTTATTATTTTCTATAATGCGTTTAATTGCTAATGGAACAATATTATTTGCTAAAGCATTCCCAATGGCAGTAATTAGATAATAGTTCTTGACCAAAAAGATCTATGACTAAAAAAGATCAAATGTGATTTAATCTGTTATATATCTAAAAGTTTCCATTTAATCGTTAAGTTTATACTTAATTCAAATTTTAATATCGTATTACTAAAAGTAAATTAAGTTTAGAATATAGATATCATAATAATAATCAGTATTTTAATTTACTTTCTTTTAGAATCACTAAAAAATTGGATAACTACAGGACCTAAAATATTCAACAAGTCTAAAATAAAGGCGACCTGAAATGGTAATAAAGAACCTTTTTGTTGTGCAATGATCTTTGCCTTCTCCAATGCATCTTCAAGTGAATCTTCTTCTGATAGGGATTTTAAAAATTCATATATGACTTGTTGTCCAGTTGGTGTTTTTAGTAGTTGTGGTGTAAGGAGATCTGTCCTTTTCCTAATGTTATTAAACATTTGCTTTTATTATGAAATATTTCCTTATTAGTTTATCAATATTATAAAATAATATTGGGCAGGAAACAGTATATCTATTCAATAAATATTTAATATTATATAATAGACCCTACATTTGGTGGACTAAGATTCCAATCACATTACTACCGTACACTAACTTGTGACGTCATTTTCTATATAATGAAATGAAAAATATATAGTCAATAGTATTAATCTTAATATCATTTAACTATGAAATAGTAGGTATGTCTTCAACTAAAAAAGATAAT
>JAATVK010000013.1 GCA_014523485.1 Nitrososphaerales archaeon TH5894 | reverse complement strand
CTTTGGTAGAAACCGCTCTGCGGGTTATGAGCCCGCCGGGATAACTTTGCCTATTATATATCTGGCTTCCCCACCCCGCTGATTCCTTTTTTGATTTTACAACTATATATCTCTGTCTATTGAAATTTAAAATATTTTTCGATAATTTTTTTATATATTATTTAATAATATATAATATTTTTAATAAAAATTTTATTCTTTTAATTATTTATAATGCTTTATTCTTTATTAGAGCACTACACAAAAATAGGTTTGTTAATAATATTAAAAACTTCAGGCTTATAGATGCGGGAGGTGGGATTTGAACCCACGAACCCCTAAGAGATGAGGTATCTTAGTCAAATGCTAAACTTCTGAGCATCGTGTCAGATTAAACCTGATCTCACGCCTTTGACCATGCTTGGCAACTCCCGCTTTCTATAATGTAATTTCTGAGTGAAATAATAAATTTTTCATTTAATAATCCTTCACAAAGGTGAATAACTAGCTAATTATAAAATTGCCTGCCTAAACATTAAAAGCTCTGCTTAACATTATTAACTCTGGACCACTGGTCATATTTCCAACTACAACTGACTTAGAATTAGCAATAATACCTGATGCCAAAAAAGGGATTCCACCATTAATTGTTACTGGTTCAACATTAACATTTAATATATCAGAAATTGTCTTAATTTCATCATCTGATGCATTAGGATAAACTGCAGCACCATTATTTGTAGCAACTATCATTGCTCCTGTTTGAATAAATCCAGAAATACTCATAGAGATAACGGATACCCCCAAAATATCTTGTATTTGAGTTTTTACATCATTACATAAGGGTGACACTATAGCTCCATGATCGTTTGTAGCTATTAAATTACCTATTGCAGTATACTTACTTTTCAAGCGTTCAACATTTAATTGACTTTTTTCTTTTAAAATATTAATCTCTTCATCTGAAGCAATGTAAGAAACTAATATCCCATTATTATTCATAACCATCATTGGCCCTAATAATCGTGTGTCAGCAATTGACACATAAATACTATCTGTAACTTCTAAATATTTTGCTAACTTAGTAGTTTTTGTTGAAGCGAATCCTAATGGAAGTACTATAAAATGATCATTACATTTTACAAAAATTCCAATATTTGGACTTTTATAGAATGCATATTTGTAAATTCCCAAGATCTAACAATTGTTATAAATATTAATATGAACTTATTGGAATATTATAATAAAAACAATAAAAAATTATAGAATATGTTCATCTACTATCTATCAATCACTTGTCCAAGACCAAGTTTGATTGTTAATGGATCGGATAATGGTTGTGTTTTTTCTAAATTAGTTAATTGTATAACTGCTGTAACTGTTTCAATAGATTTATCTGCAATATTAGTCGCAAGTTTTATAGGTTCAGTACTATTATAATTAAAACCCTGTGGATATGATGATGTTTTTAGCAAAGTTCCGTTTATCGAGTATATTTTCATTACAGCATTAATTGTTTTATTATTCAATCCAGAAGTATCATTTGTAGTGAGAGATTTTAGAAGCACTTTTACCTGATTATCTTGATTTAAAGGAGATATAAAATGAGCATAATCTATCTCCATAGGAAACGTTTGTATAATACCATAAGATTCTTTTATTAAATAATTTTTATTCTCTAGGGAAAATGATTGAAAGAGACAAATTGATGAAATAGATAACAATATAAAAAATACAATAAAATTTTTATTCAATTGGTTTAGAATAGGGAAATTATTCATAGTTCATTATTTGGATTAATATCTTTAGAATAACATTGATGTTAAACTAATTTGACAAAATACTATATGATTATAATAGTGAAAATAAGATTTAAAGATCCTTATTTATCCTGTTGTGTTATTTTGAAGTTTCCGTCAACAATTTGAATAATGTATCTATTATCTTTAAAAAATAATTCAAGTTTATCTTCTGTCTCTTTGATGTCCATAAGTTCTTGACCTTTCATATCAGTAAATTCTACCATAAGTTTATGATGAATTACTATTATTTAGATTATTTGAATTGTTATTAATAAATAATATAATCATCATGAATATTATTACAAATATCATTTAAAATACTTTTTTTTATTTTCTATAAGATCATCATCATCATCATATATCTAAATTCAAGTATTCTGTTTGCATAGCTAGAAAATGTTTACAAAATAATCTATTTTCCTTCTTAAGTGGATCAATATACACAAGGTATAATATTCTAATAGACAAAAAGTAAACTAGTTACAAATCCTTTTTTTCAGGTTATCTAAGGTTTTGAGTTTAGGATCTTTATAGTTAATTAGTTAGACGTGTAGTATTTTCAAAATTTTATATTCTTTTTTGCATTTTCCCTTAGTATCTCTATTCTATGATAGAGATTTCAATAAAATAAATATATTGATTGAAGGTAAATAACAAAAATATTGCAGGCAATTGAAGCATATAATTTATCTAAAATTTATAAAGGTACTCACGTGCCAGCTTTAGATAATATATCCTTAAAGATCGATAAAGGGCAAATTTTTACATTATTAGGAAGAAATGGTGCTGGAAAAACTACGTTTGTAAGAATATGTGCAACTCAATTGTTACCAACATCTGGTACGTTAAAAGTTGCAGGTTATGATGTAATTACCCAAGCAGATCATATAAGGAAATTTATCTCTGTGGTTCCTCAAGAAGGAAGACCATTACGAGCGCTTACTCCTTGGGATCATGTTTATAATTGGCTTAAGATTAGAGGAGAAGACAAGTCTATAGCAAAAATAAAAACTGAAAAAATATTAGAAAGATTCGAATTGATTAAAGTAAAAGATAAACCTGCAATGAATTTGTCTGGAGGAATGAAACAAAAAATTTTAGTAGCAATGGCTACTGCTGTTGATGCAGATTTATTATTTCTGGATGAACCTACAATTGGTCTCGATCCAGTTTCAAGACGCCAAGTTTGGAACTTAATGCAAGATTTGAAAAAAGAAGGTAAAACTATATTACTTACAACTCATTACATGGATGAAGCAGAAATATTATCTGATAAAATAGTTATAATAGATAATGGTAAAATTGTAAAAGAGGGAAATATTAATGATTTACGAAAAATAATTCCTCAAAATATTCGTATGGATATATCCAAAAAAAATATTGACGTCGAACAATTGAAAGGTTATGGAAATGTAGTAGAAATAGGCACAGATATTATTAGATTATTCACCTTTGAATCTAACATAGGTGAATTATCTAACCTAGCTATAAAAAATAATATATCCTTTAATATATCACCTATAACGCTTGATGATATATTTGTGATTTTAGTAGGAAATTCTATAAAAAATAATTAAATTGATATTAAAAAGATTAAGGATAGTTAAAAAGAAAAAAATTTAAGTGTACTGAATTTCAATCTTATTTAATTCATCTAATGTTTTAGCAATCTGTTCATTGGTTTCATTTCCATACATTACTAACAAACGATCATCATTCTTAAGAATATAATCTGAAATAGAATTAGTTGAATTTCCATTGATGAATATTCTTAGCTTGTTATCATCATCATTATCGCAATATTTTGTTCCATTAGTAAAGACCAGACAATTATTTTTCCTGTCTATATCCATGTTGATACTTTTTAAAAAGTCCGCAAAAGTAACATTGGTTGAATGTCTATGTAGGGTAGTGCCATCACCATTCTCAACATGAATATAATCAGATTGTACTTGGTATTTTGGTTGACTAAAATCTATATTTTGGCCATTTACTTTAACTAAAAATGCGGCATGTTCATGTGCAGAGCCTAAAGGTCCGAAACCTGCAACAGATAGAGTATTTTGAGAAAACAAATAAATTGAAATTCCAGCAATAATAACAAGTGCAGCTATAATTGGAAGAATAACTGTTTTTAAGTTTTTACTCCTTTTTTTTCTTGTTATATCGAAATAGCTCTTTTTCTTTTTATTATTATCATTTTTATTGTTCTTATTCTTTTTATTAGACATGATAAATTGATTGATTTGAATAATATTGTATTATTTAGCACTTTCGGAAACTTGAAAATAACTATTTTTAAGAATATAATTCGAATTTATAGTATTATCCTTCATTAATTATAAGGTAGTAGAGTCTCATATCTTACATTTGACCTATATATTAAGAATTAAATATTGATAGGACATCAATCTAAGCAAATATATATATAAAATTTCTATTCTGATTTTTATTTATTTCAATCATTCTTTAAAATCTATAAAATATTTGTGTCTAACTACATATATTATTTCTTTTACGTTTTACGAGAGTAAATCTACAATACCTGATGTATATATTTTAAAAGATTATCTAAACATAAGCCTCAAATATTAGAATATTTATCTCATGACTTGTCAGAAGTCATAAACTTTATCTAGTAAAGCAATTATAATTTATAAGGCAAAATTAGAATTTAAAACCAACTAAGAGAAATTAATTTTAAACAGTAAAATACAAAAAGAAGAAAACAATTGTATAGATAAATGTTTTTTTTTATAAGCCCTATAGGTCTTGGTCATGCAGCAAGGGATGTAGCAATAATTCATAATTTAAAGTTTAAAAATGATAATAAAGTAAATTTTGTCACAGGATCTGCAGCATATACATTTTTAAAAAGTTATGGATGGAAAGCCTTTAATTTATACGATCCACCTAGGTTTGAAATTGAGTCTGGAAAACTAAATCATTCCTTTAGATGGTTAATAAAGTATTTGTTATATTATAAAAAATGTCAAAAAATTGCAACAAAAATTATAGAGGCAAATTTTGAAAAACTAATAGTAAGTGACGAAGACTTTGCATCAATTTCTATAGCAGAGGAAAAAAATCTAAGAAGAATTCTAATTACAGATATAATTAACACTAGTTTTACCAAAGGTATAACATCAATAATAGAAAAAAAAATGAACAAGAAATTATGCCAAATTATAAAGAAATGTGATTGCGTAATAATACCAGATTATGGATATGATACAGAAAATTTTAGATATGTTGGACCAATTGTAAGAGAAATTCTCGAAAGTAGAGAAGTATTACGTAAAAGATTTAATTTTACTAAAAAAACAATTGTTGTAAGCGTTGGTGGAACTGACGCTGGAAAATATCTAATAGAAAAAGTTATTCATTCTTTTAGAAGATTAAAGACAAAATTAGATATAGACCTTATTGTTGTAACTGGGCCTACTCTGAAAATAAACCCAGCTGAAGATTTTCATTTGTTAGGATATGTACCTAATTTGAATGAATATATTTATGCTTCTGACCTAATAATATCATTAGCGGGTAGATCTACAATGGACGAATCCATAGTTTATAACATTCCGGGAATATTTATACCTCTTAAAAATCATTATGAACAAGAAGAAGGTGCGAAAAGGCTGGGCTTTGAATATAAAGATATATCAAGACTTGATAAATTAATTGAAGAAAAACTTAGCTCAAATTCTGATATTAGAAAAAATAATGTGAATAATGGAGCAAAAAAAGCGGCTGAAATCATATCAAGTTTTATTTAGATGTTACACATTAATAATATAACAAAAATTACAATAGGATAGGTATAACATATGACTGAAGTTATTGTTGCAAAATTTGGAGGAAGTACTATTGGCCAGAATGG
>JAATVK010000147.1 GCA_014523485.1 Nitrososphaerales archaeon TH5894 | reverse complement strand
TATCATATATTATGGAAGATATATATCTAGAGTGTATTAGCAAAAACGATAAAAAGGAAATTGAATTTAGAACCACAAATAACGAAATTTTCAGTTATCAAACTATCATATATATTCTACGTGGTTATGGCAAATATTTTCAAGGCCGTCGTAATGTATTTGCTTATATAGATAATAGATATACCCCTATAAAACCTACAAAAGATCAAAAAACTGGTAAATGGCATTTAATTTCGGAATTAATGGATAACATAGATTCTAATTATTTAGAGAATGTACTAAGAAAATGTTAGGAATGTTGTTAGTTGTAAAACCAATATTAAGAGTAATATTATAGATCAATAAATTGACAAAATAATTGGTTAGATTCCAACAACTAGAAAGAAAATATTTAAAATGACTGCTAATTTTTTAAAAAAACAGTTCGGTAAAATATTTATAGAACTTAATAGAGATGGTTTTCTAAATAATTTTTCTTCTGTATCTTATGAGATAATTACATTTATTTTCTTTCTATATTTTTTCGGCGGTCTTAATTTAGATTAGTAAAATAGTATATGTGTAACAAATATTGCTAACGGAGGTGTGTCAACTGATTTTGACACAATTTTGTTATTCATCTTTTAGAGATATATAAAAGATATTTTCTTACTAAATATGTAGGTAAAAGCAATAATGGCACTATATTTAGTCAAAGCGAAACCAAAAAATGATCTATCTGGACTTAGGAAAGAATTGAATTCTGGTGAAATATCAAGACTTAAACCCTTTGGAAAAACATTACAATATGGTTTAGATAATGCAAAAATTGATCCCAACTATTGATATGCTTTATGGATAGAAGAAGATTATTGTACTCCTCCATTAGCAATGGAAAGAGAAAGTGTTCTTGATAGATATTTTGATGATATTACAGTTAAACTTATTACCTCAGAAAAAGAAGGACTAGATAGAATTGCCAATATTCCTGGGCTTTGGACTAAATAGAAAAATGTATGACTAAGTATTGCCTAATTATTTCATATGGTTGAAAGAGAAGGAGGACAACTACACGAAGAAGAAAATATTACAGCATCCAGTCTGAGTCCTTTTACATCTAGTCTGTTTAGGACGTTATGGATTGCTGCCCTCTTTTTATATATTGGTGCATCTATGTATGATGTAGGGGCATCGTGGTTAATGACGTCACTTGCTCCAAATCCATTATTTGTGTCTCTTATCACAACAGCGACTACTCTACCAATTTTTCTCTTTGCATTACCATCTGGGACATTATCTGATATTTTTGACCGGCGTAATATACTCATTATTACTTGTGCATACATGTTGATAATATCTTTGATACTAGGAATGCTCACTCTTGTTGGTGTGACTACCCCAATAGTATTATTGATATTTACTTTTGCGATAGGAGCAGGCATGACTATGATTAGGACTCCTATTATTCCTATCATGAGTGGACTAGTGTCAAGTTCAGAACTACCTGCTGCTCTCACCCTTAGTGCTGTTGCTGGTAATTTAGGCCGTATCGTTGGCTTCGCAGTTGGTGGTTTTATTGTAGCAATAGTTGCACCCTGGGCTGTATTTTTTCTTAATTCAGCTTCATTTATTGGTATGATTATAGTGCTAAGTAGATTACCAAAAAAGTCTCAGATGAATCAACAAAGCTCTCTACCCCCAGAGAATATAATTCGAGCTATTCGAGCTCAGATACGCTATATACGCTATTCTCAAGCAGCACATGTATTAATTGTCCGTGCTGGTTTATTCACATTATGTAGTAGTGCATTATTATCTCTCTTGCCAATCTTAGCTAAACATGACTTAGGACTTGATTCGACAGGTTTTGGACTGCTATTAGGATCTTTTGGTACAGGTTCAGTAATTGGTGGCATTATAATTTTACCAAAATTACGATCTAAGGTTTCAGTAGAATCTCTTATTACAGCTTCAATAGGGTTACTTGCAATAGTAATATTCGCAATGGGCTACTTAAGAGATTTTGCTATTCTTTGTGTAATCATGGGGATAGGAGGAGTAGCTTACATTACAATAATATCAAAATTTTATACGATTGGAATTAAATCTGCCCCAAAGTGGATTGGAGCCAGAGTATTGGCAGTTTATCTGCTTATATTAAATGGTGGTTTAGCAGTTGGAAGTGTAATATGGGGTTCAATGGCTAATACATTAGGTATCCAAATCACCTTATCAGTAGCTTCGCTAGCCTTAGGTGCAACTATTCTTTCTAAGAAGCGTTATAACACTGCTTTGTTGGATGATCTAGATTTTACACCATCTGGTGATCACTGGTCACTTCCTCCTGATCTCTCAATTGATCTTCCACAAAGTGACAATCAAGTCCTAATAACAATTGACTATAAGATTGATCCTAAATTATCTAATGAGTTCGAGAAGAGTGTACTTGAGTTAGGACGGATTCTAAAAAGTGAGGGAATGGCATATTGGGAGTTATTCCAAGATACAGCAGACATAGGCCATTATATTGAAATCAGAATTGCAGATACTTGGACTGACCATATGCGACAGCACGAACGCGTTACCAAGAACGTTCAGATTATAGAAGATAAAATCCGTTTACTTCTTAAAGATGATCCGAAACCCATAGTTTCTCATTATATAGGTAAATCTGCTTCCAAATAGTTCATTCGACTCCAATGATTCTTTTTTTTATTCAAGATATTTGAGTCTTAGAATATTTTTTGCATTTGCCATAATTCTATTATCTTTTCCAATTTAGAGATCATTTGTTTCACAGAATAATTTTGGTTTTGATAAAGGGAGTCAGTGGGATTTGAACCCTTAATAAAATGGGATCAGTTAATTTAATTCAACAACTATTTATCATACAGACAAACACAATTTAAGAATTGACCAGGAGCTAATCTTTTAAAATATTGTCGAGCTAACCTTTTTTTGGGAAGATGAGAAAAGTAAGAATATAATAATTTTTTTATATAAAACTCTTATGTAACAAGTTTGATAACATATACAGATGTGAAAATATACTCTATGATGACTCAATTACAAAAATCAATAATATGTACTAGTTTTGTGATTATTGCTGCTTTGTTGTCGATATTTATGATTACATTATTGGATACCGCTTTTGCACAGCAGCAACAATTTACTACTTATAAGAGTGAAAAATATGGTATTCAATTTCAATATCCTGTTGATTGGACTATAAAAGAAAAAACTTATAGATTTGCTGAAGGCGGTGGTGATATTACTGTCAGATCTCCTAATTTACTTACAATGTTTGGCATTGAGTATAAAGATGCATTAAGTCTTTTTAGAACTTTAGATATAAAAGAGGCAGCAAAAATTATGTTATCAATATTAGAAGCATCTCTCTTTGGATTTGATGTACGAATAATTGAAGAGCCTCATCTCGTTACTATTGATAACAAAACAGCAGCAACAGCGGTTATTGCTGCAGAGGAAAGATATTATAATCCTCCTTTCAAATTTTTAGATCAACAATGGATAGTGATTATTGGTAGTAATGCATATTTAATATCATACCTATATAGTCCAACAAATGATTTAGATAGTCCATCTCATACTATGATTAGAAATCATTTTATAAAATCAATAAAGTTTCTAGGAGATGATTCAGCAGCACCAGCAACAACAGCACAAACCATAAAAATTTCTAGCTCTCACTTCAATTAATAAAATATTTTAAGGATTGTAGAATTGTTGTGGAGAGCTATTGAACTGAATTGCCAATTCGTACATAACATATTTGCTTGTATTAGAAGTTATATTCAATAATCTTTTTTACATTGCCAGTATAAAGAAGTAAATTTTATTAGGAATATATTATGTCTAGTCAGTTTTCTAACTTTTTCCAAAGTATCTTTAAGTTTTGTAGGCATTTCTTTGTTAGAGAACCTCCAACATTCTATTACACCTACTAGTATATGAGCCCAATTGGCTAACTGGCTCGGAGATGTGTCAACTGATTTTGACACTATTTTGTAGTTCTATTATATTTATAATATTTCAAATAACAATATCATTTAATGAAGCAATATCATAAAAGATTTTATGTGTATGGAAAAACAGTTCCAGAGTTACTTGATAAAGTAAATGAGTTTACAAAACAATATAGTGTTGGAAATATCTTTGATGTGCAAATAACTGAAGTATTAGAAAAAGAAATAGAGGTTCAGACAAATTATGATAATGGTAAAGAAATTGATAATAGTAATCCTTCTGATAATAAAATAAAAACTACTATTTATAAATATTCATACTATGCAATAATTCTTATTCTGATAGAGGAGTAAATAAATTTTATAATATGAATTAATGAATTTTATCATTTGATAGTTAAATGATGTTAATGATCAATTTATTAATAGGATTGTGAGGGGCTTTGAGCATGACATATAATCGGGATTGTTAACAATATCGTTAATCTTTTTCTTCCAATTGTTATAGTCCTATAGTTATTATTTCTTCTTTGTTAATACAATTACATTTTTGTTTACTATAAGAATAACTC
>JAATVK010000146.1 GCA_014523485.1 Nitrososphaerales archaeon TH5894 | reverse complement strand
TTTTCTGATCAAGGAAAGTTTAATAATCTATTTAATTTTTTTTTTCTATATGCCTAAATTCAAATCAACTCAAGATATTATTAGAATTATTGATACTAAAGATCAAATACGTAATTTTGGTGTTATTGCTCATGTAGATCATGGTAAAACTACCATGAGTGATAGTCTTTTGGCTGCATCCGGAATTATTTCCCCTTCTGTAGCAGGACAAGCGTTAGCTCTCGATTCAATGAAACTTGAACAAAATAGGCAGATGACTATCAGAGGAGCTAATGTAACTCTATTTTATGAGCACGAAGGTAAGGAATATGTTATAAATATGATCGATACACCTGGGCACATTGATTTTACTGGTAGAGTAACAAGAGCTTTACGTGCAATTGATGGGGTAGTAGTTGTTTCTGACTCTGTAGAAGGTATTATGACTCAGACCGAGACTGTAACCAGACAAGCTCTAGAGGAAAGAGTTAGACCTGTTCTTTATATAAATAAAATAGATCGCTTGGTAAAGGAATTACGTTTAGATCCACCTGCAATGCAAAAATGGCTATCAAATATTATAGCAGAGTTCAATAAATTAGTAGATATTTATGCAGAACCAGCATTAAAAGAGAAATGGAAGGTGAGTATACAGGCAAATAATGTAGCATTTGGATCTGCTAAAGATAGATGGGGATTTAATTTTAAGGTAGCCCAAAAAAAGGGGTTTAGTTTCAAGGATGTTTATGATGCATATACTTCTGAGGATCCATCCAAGATTAAAGCTCTTTCTGAGAAAGCACCCCTTCATGAAGCAGTTCTAGGTATGGTTGTTCAGCATCATCCTCCGCCTCATATAGCTCAAAAATATAGAATCCCAAAGATATGGCCAGGAGATCTAAATTCTGATATCGGGAAGTCGTTAGTAAATTGTGATGAAAAAGGTCCAGCAGTTATGATGGTGACTACAATTAATGTGGATCCACAAGCGGGCAGAATAGCTACAGGAAGATTATTTTCTGGTACTATTAAAGATGGAGATGAGGTTTATTTAATAGATGCCAAACGGCCTGGAAAAGTTCAATCCGTAAACATCTATATGGGAAATACTAGAGAAGTTGTTAGTGTTATACCTGCTGGCAATATTCCTGCTCTTTTAGGTTTAGATTATGCCGTTGCTGGTGAAACAATTTCTAGCGTTAAAAATATTGTTCCTTTTGAATCCATTAAATATGTTTCCGAACCTGTTGTAACAATTGCTGTAGAAACTAAACATCCAAAAGATCTTCCCAAGCTCGTAGAAGCTCTTCGTAAAATAACAGTTGAAGATCCAAATCTTATTATCAAAATAAATGAAGAAAGCGGAGAAACATTAATGGCTGGAATGGGTGTATTACATCTCGAAATCGCTACATCACTGTTACAAGAAGCCGGTCTATCTATAACTACCTCTCAACCTTTAATCAATTATAGAGAGACGATTCGTACCAAAGGCGGACCTATTATGAGTAAATCTCCTAATAGACATAATAAGATATTCATGAGAGTAGAATCACTTAAAGAAGATATTATAGAAATGATTAAAAATGGATACATAAAGGAAGATATGGATAAAAAAGAATTAGCTAAAATCCTTAGAGAAAAGGGCTGGAATGCAGATGAAGCCAGGAATGTTAGTGCTATTGATCCATCAGGAAATATGTTGATCGACGAAACTAAAGGAGTTCAATTTATTCAAGAATCAATGGACTCGATAAAATCAGGATTTGATGACGTAGTGCATTCAGGACCCCTAGCACATGAGACCCTTAGAGGTGTTAAATTTGTTCTTAATCATTTTGTCCCACACGAGGACCCTGCTCATAGAGGATTAGCACAATTGATGCCGGCAACAAGAAGATCGATGTTGGGTTCTATGTTAATCGCAGATCCAGTACTTTTGGAACCTATACTAGGAATCGAAGTAAAATGTCCTCAAGAGCAAATAGGTACTGTAGCAGGAATTTTATCCGCAAAACGAGGTAAATTATTAAATGTTGACCAAAAAGCTGTTATAGCTATTATGCAAGGTGAAGTTCCAGCTTCTGAAACTTTTGATTTATCAGAGATTATGCGTGGCGGGACAGCAGGTAAAGCACTCTGGAGTACTTACTTTAAAAGTTGGCAAGCAGTCCCTCAGTCTGTTATAAGAACCCTTATTGCTGACGTACGCAAAAGAAAAGGGCTTAATCCAGAACCTCCAAGTCCTGATGAATTTATTGACAAAGAATGATAGAGCAACTTACAGATTCTCTAATTTATTTTTATATTTTGGTATTAAACGAATTTGACAGCACTTTAGTAATTCCAATGTATCAAACTGGTTGCTTTATCATGTAATTTTTTATCAAAAGTTTTTATATCTACCTCTTTAAAGGGATTTATTTTTTCTAACACCGGTGGAACTTCGTTGTTATCTAGTGTTGATTTATTTTTTAATTCTTCAAGTATCTTTTCTTGTAACTTTGGATGACATATTCTACTATGATATATACATCCTAGTGATCCATTAATCATCTCTTTCAAATGTGCTTCTCCTTTATCCTCATGAAAGTGGGGATTTCTGGTTTCAACTTGCATTACCTCTACACCTTTATCCATTGCATCTTGATTTTCTGTAGGTAATATTCCGCCAAATTGTTCAAGTAAATTTACAATTTCATAAGTTTCTACAGAAAATGCTGAAGAAAAATTAAGTAATTCTGCAAGTTTGAGAGACATACAATGTTCACCTGAATTTCCAGTTCGCATTACTTCAGTTTCAAATCCAGTATAATATGAAATAAGAGAATTTAAATAGTGATTAGTAATTTCAGATACTCTACCCCATTTTGAAAAATAAATTCCGCTTTCAGAAATCTTGGGTTTATAAATCCAGGAAACTCTTATCATCTTATAAGGTGTATCAGACATTGCTATGCCGCAGGCAAAAATTTTTACATATTCATTGACAGCACCAGGTACATAATTATCTCCATCAATGAAACCGACATATTCTTTACCAGTCATTTTAGCAAGAAGCATTCCTAATACCATTCCTTCCGCTTTGCCGTTTCTAATGAGTTGATCAGAACCTATTAACTCATTGTAATTCACCTCTCTTAAGGTTTCAGCAAGACCTTCATCACGCTGATGAATAATTAATGCATTTTTGTTAGCAAATCGATTAAATTGTTGAAGTGATTCTTTTTCTAATTTGTATCTATCGACTGGTTGGCGAGGACTATTTGAAACTATAATAGTCATACAATCATGAGGAATTCCACTTAAAACACCCTCTAATAGCTTCAATCTTTCGTTTTTTATGGGAATAACTATGGCCATCTTACTTTCTATCTCTGAAATTTGCTCATTACCAACTCCTGTAATATTTTCCGATACTTTTTTTCCTTTATCTGAACCAGAATCCAGCTCAAAAACTCGCTGTACACCATGAAGACTTATTGATCCAAATCTTTCAGTAAATCGAGGTAAATCTAATTTCATATATTATTTCTCCTTTTTTAGTAAAAACCAATGTAAAACGAGACCTACATATATTTAAATCAGATAAATGATAATAATAAATTTTAATTATAGAAATAATTTTGCATGTCTGTTTGTACTATTTTTCTAAACTTGTTATCAATTTTTAGAGCATTTTTTCCTGTATTTTCATCCTCAAGTATTCTAAGTAATTTAATCAACGATTTTTCATCAATGAATGATTTTAATAACCTCTCTAATGATTCGTCCTCCAATTTGTAAAAGAAGTGATACTATTTTATTTAACTGATATTCAATCTGATAATATTAAAATTTTCCCTTTTTTTTTTAAATAAAATTTCTCAATTTTTTTCAGTAAACAAAAATTTTGAATAAATTTATAAAATGAAATTTGTATTAATATAAAGCCTAATTAACAATTTCAAATATTTTTAAATTATTCGATTTTTAAAAGTCTTAGCAAGTATAAATGGTGCAATCATTAATGCAGGAATACTTATAACTATAAATACAGTTTGAAACGATGCCAATATTGATATAGTTGTGGTTCCAGCACTAAATCCAAAAATTGCTGTTATTATACTACCTGCACAAGTAGGACATCCAATAAATAACCCACAAGTTGCACCAATACCTCCTATTACTCTTAATTTATTTTTATCTTTTAATCTTTTTATCATAAAAGCATTTATAGAAATATTAAAGCCTACTAAGAATGAAACAATAAATACTAATACTATATTAAGTGGAATTAGAAATATATAAAAATATTCAGTTAAATAGACATATGTTATAGGTACATACCCTATTGTGTTACAACATGGAATTATTTTTATTGAGGGATTAAATTTATTATCTTCAAAAGAATTTGATCCATTATCAGTAAAGACAAATATCTGAGAAAGAAAACTAAAAATAATACCATAAAAAATTCCAGATAATATCATTATTAAAATGTATTTTTTTTCTTTAAATGGGAAGGAAATAAAATATTTTAAATTTTTTTTTGCTGGTTCATTTGAAACATAAAGATTCCACAAACCGAAACAAATAGCTATTGATGAAATAAACGTTATTATTAGTAATCCTATTGATATATTAAATAAGACAGGTGTAAACATTATTATATCATTATAATTTGGGTTAGTAAATTTGGAATAAAAAACATAAGAAAATATTAATGATGAAACACTAAAAATTATTATTCTTAAACCTTTCTTCAATAAAATATTTTCTTTTATCCTCATAGTTGTGAATTACTCTATTAAACTAAACCACCAAAAATAAATTTTATTATTATATGAATATATGAAAAATTTATCTCGTAGTTTATCCTAATATTAATAGGTATGAATGATATTTTTTCATCAAATGATGAATACATTCCCGTAGAAATTAGTAATATTGGTTACGCCGATCATTTGGGATTGGAAGGTTTTTTAATTTTGAAATCAATAGAAGGAAAGGAATTTCCTATTAATGCATTTTCAGGTGAGGTTGCAAAGCATATACTCAGGTTCAGAGAAGGAGACAAGAATACAATTCCTACGATATACAATCTAGTTGAAGAAATAGCTGTAATGCAAGATCTATTATTAATGGAAGTCAGAATATATATGAGCGGATCAGTACTACGTGCTAACTTATACTTTAGGGGAAGAAAGGACACGCTTATTCTACGGAATTATAGGGCCTCTGATGCCATTGCCCTAGCATCATATTATGATGTTCCCATAAAAGTGAGAAAAAATTTATTTGAAGATGAATTACAAACTACAGAATAACCCAACCAGATACTTATGATTGTTTTATTATATTGTTCATTTTATAATTAAGAAAAATTTAAAAAGCAGAATTGGAAACAGAAACTAAGACAAAATATTTACTAATATTTCTATAACTAGACAAAGATCATTATAATATAATTTTTTTTCTCTATCTATAAAAATATAATTTTGATATTTTATTTTATTATACTCTTCTAAACATTTTACTTAATTATAAAAATATAAACGTCTACCAAAAAATCAATTAAAATAGGTGTAAACCTTTAATTTATAACAAAGGAGAGTAGACTTTTCCATATTTTTATTCATAATTTTGTGAATTACTTATTAGCATATTGATTTAAGTAGATAATTTACTTTTTTTATTTTTGATTAATATAACCATTACCATGGACATTTATAAATAGTTATTTTTCATTTCAATTTTTAATAAATATTGTATTAATTAAAAATAATTATTGTCTTTTTAGCAGTTGAAAATAGAAGCAATAATAATAATAATAATATAGTAATTACATTGGTATTTGTTTTCAATAGTTTAATAAATAAATACATATATTCAGTAACTCTTAGACTTATCATGATACAAAAACATTCAATTTCTTTTGTAATAATAGGATTTTTTTTAACTATTTCCTTTTTAGGGAGTGCTTTTGTTGTAGATTCTTTTGGTGTTATGGATCAAAACTTGTTTCAATCGACTACCGGTGGCGCTTTGGACGTAAATATAACTTCTTCTCCTGAAGCTATTAGTAAAAATAAAGAAGTAAAATTTAAGATCAATTTTTTTGAACCTGGTACTGATAAAATTCAGGTTCATGTTGATTATGATTTTCAGGTCTTAAAAAATGGAACAGAAATATTTTCAGCAGCAAAACAAATTAATCAACCCCTCCTCCATACAGCAGAAGGTTCTGTTACTATTCCATTTACGTTTTCTTCTCCTGGAGGGTATTCAATTAAGATACCTGTGTTTGGGATAAACTTTATTCCCATAAACCCAGAATATGCTGAATTCAAATTTGTTACAAAATAATTAATATTATTATCATTTTTATACAACGTAACGTTTTTTTATTTTGTAAATATTCTTTACTTTATTATTTTGAAAGAAGAAGAAGCTTGGAATTTAATAAGGCCTGTCTGTCGAGAATTGGATGAATTAGTTAAATTAGAGAAAGTAAACTTTTTATCTGGTTTTCACAATGAAAGAGAAGGTTCCTATAAGATTTATCTGAAATGCAGCAAAATTCATCTTTCTTCAAGAGGAATTTTTGATAAAATTGGAGATATTGAATATCAAAACAATAAACTTGGAATAGGTTTTAGGAGTAATAAAATACCGTTAAATCTTTTGATTGATATGACAAATGATCCTCATAAATTTTTTATTTAGGACGACGAATGGTTATTCATACTTTCGAGAAATTTTTGAAGATGAGTAACTAGATCTTTTAAAACCTCAATTTTCCTTGCTGGATTATTTGCATAATTTATAACATCATTAATGAATACTCCGATTTCAATTGTTTCTTCTCCTAAAACCTCGATTCCTTTAGAAGTTAACAAATATGATTTTCCTGGTATTCCATACTGAATACCAGATAAAAAATAACTTTGATTTTCGTCCATAGTTTCGGTAGCCTTTATATATTCTTTTATTACCATACTACTAGCATTTTGAATATCCCCTTCAATCTGATTTATCTTTTTTGTTAACTCATTAATACACTCCAAAAGCTCCGAAATCACAGTACTCTTTGATATTGATCTTCTTTAAGCATTTATAATTTTCCTTGCTTTCTAAGCAAAATAAAATTAAAAATTTTATCTTATTTCCTTTTCCTGCTTTTCTATCTTTTTTAATTCTGTAATTAAAAATTCTTTATACTTTTCACGTTCCTGTTCAGTCATTTTATCCAAATTCGAACTTAATGTAGAACCTAGAGATGAAACCCTATCAATTAGATCCATAGCCATAAACCTGCCTATACTTCCAAACCTAAACATAACATCCAATTGTTTTTGGAATATCTTTTGTATAGATTGAATATCTTCTGCAATTCCAACACCTTTGTGTGTGACTTTATATTTTCCATTTTCTGTTTCTGAAATTAACCCTTCCTCTAATAATCTGCCTAGCATAGGATAAATAAGACCAGGAGATGGTTTCCATTTTCCATCGCTTTCATAAATTGCAAAATCTATAATTTCTTTGCCGCTCATTGGTTTCTCTTTTAACAAATTTAAAATATATTGTCTAGAGAACCCTCTAGGGATAACACTGTTTACTCTGGAAAACCAATGGGAAATCATATAATTATAATATCACTAGCGATTTATTAATATTTCTTTTATGTTAGTTCTCCTGCATAAGCAGCTGATTTATGACGGTGCTGCAATACGACTGATAGTAAGATGTCAATCTATTAATTTAAATATTGAATAGTTATCGAGCTATTCAGAATGGAAAGTAGAAATATGAGAAGAAGAGGAAAGGGAAGTAATGTCTAGCTGAGTAGAGCTGCCACTAAATCCCTGATACTTCTCATATTACTAATACTCTATTTAGCTGTTATCCTTTTTTTAACTTTTTAGAAACTCTAATTTCTATCTTATTATCTTTTATGGCTATATCCCACTTAAGAGAATCTCCAGTATTTAGCTCTATCATCTTGGCTACACCTTCGGGAATTGTTGTTCTCAATGACGGTGAGTTAGGTCTGGCTAAAGTAACTTTACTAATGAATTCGGCCATAATGATATTACAATTTATAAATATATGAATTTACCTATTTGTAGACAATAGCTTATATAGTTTAGTATATAGACAATATATAGGTAAATGCATAGACCAACAAAAAATGAAAACAGAGAAGTTGAAGATAGGACGATTATGTCATTAGAGTCATCTATTAAACGAATCAATAAATTACATTACAATGTAAAATCACAATCTAGTGACATACATGGTACGAGTGACATACAATGGTACGATATAGGAAAAAAGTACGGACACAACAAAGGTGTACTTCAAAAAAGGAGAATGTAAGTATATTTTTATAGAATTCATACAGACACATAATACCCAAACATACGTATCTAGTCTCATTTTCGATACAACTTCGAAGAATGATAGTTTCTTATGATATTAGGACATTGTTAATACAGCCAGAACTTGACTACAACAATGTAGAATTGTTTGAAATGTAATCTAACAGAAAATATCATAAAGATGGTATAAGATATATCGAGAAGGATTTAATCCAAAAATATTTTCGTAGAGTTTGTAACTATAGATTTGTAATAAATCTAGGATTTGAAAACTCTAAAAACAATGCATCGAATATCTGTTCAGCTATTGATTTGTATTTCAAATGTGATTCATTAAGAAAAGGAGCAGATCATATCAAACAATTTTATAATATATAAATTTGCAATAATAATGGTTACAGATTAAAAATAACATTCCCAATAGCAAATATATTTTCTCTGAAAAGTGTCAATAGCTCTCCTAAGAATCAATTATTCAGATAGAATTGATGTTTGTTTTAGAGAAAAAATGAATGTCACGAGTTGACTTGTAATACCCTTATATAGCAGTCGGATACTCAGTAGACCTTTCCAAAAGCATCTAACATTAGCATAAAGTACTAAAAAAATATATATTGAATTTTATTAAATATTTTATTAATGACTATGAAATGTCCTGTGTGCGGAAACATTATGATATGGCTAAATGGGTCTATTAGTCATGATCCTCCAGTTAAATATTATTCTTGTCGGGAATGTCTGATAGGCATTTCTAAATATTCTGAAACTAATTACGATATTTATGAAATCAAAAATTAAGAATAATTTAAATCTATTTATTAATTAATAAATCTGTTAAAATGGAGATGTATAATAAAAGAAAAATCTCTATAAGAGAACGTCTAGCGGATGCTAATGATATTATAATTCTTCCAGGAGTATATGATGCTTTAACGGCTAAAATAGCCGAAGATGTAGGATTTGAAATGGCCTTTCAAACTGGGTATGGTACATCAGCCTCTCTATTAGGATTGCCGGATTTTGGATTCTTGAATGCTGGGGAAACTTTGGAAAATGCGAAGAGAATTATTAACGCTGTGAATATCCCAATTCTTGTTGATATAGATACAGGATATGGAAATCCATTAAATGTTTGGAAAATTGTTAAAGATTTAGAAAGAATTGGCGCAAAAGGAATTTTTTTAGAAGATCAAGTATGGCCGAAAAGATGTGGTCATATGAGTGGCAAATCCGTTATTCCAAAAGAGGAATATATTCTCAAATTACACGCTGCCATAGATGCAAGAGAAGATAATGAATTTATCATAGTCGCAAGAACGGACTCCCTTGCACAATTTGGAATTGAAGAAGCAATAGAACGAGGAAAAGAGTACAAACGAATTGGAGCAGATGTTATTTTTATAGAAGCACCAAACACTATTGACCAAATGAAATTGATTTCAAAAGAAATTAAGGCTCCTTTATTAGCAAATATGATTGAGGAAGGGATAACTCCTAATCTAACTGCTGACCAACTGAGAAAAATGGGTTTTAAAATGGTCGTTTTTCCATTATCTGCATTATATTCAGCGACTTTTGCAATAAAACAAACTCTTCAAACCTTAAAGAAAACAGGTACAACTAGAGAATTGAAAAATAAAATGATTACTTTTCAAGAATTCAATGATCTTGTCCACTTATCTCTATATAAGAACTTAGAAAAAAAATACTCTTCTTAGACCATATTTTTTCTAATCGATTGTTTTAGTTCAATAATCTCAATAATTATATAGAATGTTCAATTTAGTATTATAATAGCTGATAATGCAAAAACTAAAACCAGATCTTATTGAACGGATCTCAATTTTGAAAAAGAATGCCAAAATAAATAATTATGATACTAACTTTAAATTAGACAATAAAATAAAACTACATAGAAATCCAAAAAAAAATATATGGATTGAAGCCTATGGATGCTCAGCCAACATTGCAGATTCGGAAATTATAGCTGGCACCTTAAATAATCATGGATATAATATAGTGAATTGTATTGACAATTCTGATCTAAATATAATGGTAACATGTTCCGTGAAAGATTCTACCGAACATAAAATGCTCCACCGCATTAAGCAATTAACTGTAGACAATAAACCATTACTCGTAGCTGGATGTCTTACAAAAACAGAACGAAAAAAAATAGAAAAGATTAATCCAAACGTCAGTTTATTAGGCCCAAATTCTTTAGATAAATCAGTTGAAGCCGTTGACCTTACATTGTCAAATAATAAAATGGTATTTCTTGATGACTCATCTGCTGAGAAAGTAAACCTACCAAAGTTAAGAATAAATAAATCTATTAGTATTGTAGAAATCGCATCAGGTTGTTTAAGTAATTGTTCCTTTTGTCAGACCAAAATTTCAAAGGGTACTCTTAAAAGTTATCGACCTGGGTCTATACTTAGCCAAATAAAAAATGATGTTAAAGATGGCTGTAATGAAATATGGTTAACGTCAACTGACAACGGCTGTTATGGAAAAGATATAAATTCAAATTTAGTTGAATTATTAAAATTATGTACTCAAATAGAGGGAAATTATAAACTTCGAGTTGGAATGCTGAATCCAATGTATTTATCTGAGATATTACACGACCTTATCTCGGTCTATAAAAATGAAGAGAAAATATTTAAATTCTTACATATACCAGTCCAAAGTGGCAGTAATAAAATTTTAAAACAGATGTATAGAGGTCATGATATTAATATTTTTAAAAAGGCTATATACGAGTTTCGAAAATTTATTCCAGAAATTACAATAGCAACGGATGTTATAGTAGGTTTTCCAAACGAGACAGAGAATGACTTTAAATTGACAATAGATTTAGTTAAAGAGTCTGAGCCAGATATCGTAAATATATCAAAATATAGTCAGAGATCAGGTACAGTTTCTTCAAGGCTAAAGAATATATCTTCTGATCAAAAAAAACTCCGTTCTACGATTTTACATAATCTTTCTCGTGATATATCAAGAAGAAGGAATATTCTCTGGAAAGGATGGATTGGCGATGTTTATATTGATGAAATAACAAATACGTTAGTCCAGGGAAGAAATTACGCATATAAATCAGTGATTATAAATAACACTGATACCTTAAACCTAGGTGTTGGACAAATAATTAAGGTAAAGGTGATTGACTCTTCTCAATATTCACTTTTTGCAGAATTCTTAAATTTCAAATAGCTTTATGTAATAGATTTTTAATAAATAATATTTAGTTTTATATGTGACCATTATGAAGCTCCATTTAATTCTTATTTTTCTTCTAAATACAAAAACTAATTTATATATTAAAATTATTTATAGTGTATGTTCTGCAGTTGCAGATGTATAAAATGTAAAAGTACAAATTTAGAATACTTTGCGTTTAAAGATTCTGATGGATTTGAAGAAATTCATCATACATGTAGATCATGTAAAACTCATTTTAACCATCTTGATGGTGATACCTATGATCGTTGTGAAATATGCAATTATAACGATAAATAATTTTAGTTTAGAT